>JAITOR010000065.1 GCA_031289855.1 Rickettsiales bacterium | reverse complement strand
ATTATAAAATTTTGAAATTTTATAAAGACTAACACCATCATCAATTTTTTTTTAATTTCTTCGAACCTCGCTTCAAAAAAACTTGATTTAGGGGTCGAACCAGTTCTATTTTTTTTGTAAGATTTATAATTCGGCAATTGCAATTTCATAATTCTATTGTCAATATGATATTTTTTACCATATTTACAAATTCCAATTTCTTTTAACTCAACAAAATCTATATCATGCACATAATTTTTCATATGAAATTTAAACTCCCATTGCTTTTCCTCGTCAATACGTTCTTGCAAGCGTTCTTCGGTAATACCTAAATCTCTTGCATATTTTTCAGCGCCTTTTTGCGCATATATTTCCATATTTATTTTCATATTATTTTTCTCCTAATTCATCAATTGAATAAGCATTATTAAAGATTGAAAATTTAAAAATATTTGATGCATAAGTAGTATGTTCCATATTGCATTTGTTTATTAATGCCACATTATGATGCTTTTTTTTTGTCAATTTTTTTTTTAGTTATATGAATTGTATGGATAAAAATGGGGCTTTAAATTGAAAATTATTGGAAAGGAAAGAAAAATATTAAAATCTTTTTGTTCTTTGTTTTTTAAGATATTTTCTTTTATTACCTGATTAGAATATTTAAGTTCATTTATGTTAAACATTTCTTAAAACTAAGTTTAATTTCGTTAATATTAGTTTTTTGTATTATTTTTCCTTAAATGCTTCATAAAGTGTATTTTCGTTTCTAATATTTCCAAATTTTTCCTTCGTCAATGCAATTATAAAACCAATGCTAATTGCTGTTCCTATCATACTTGAACCACCATAGCTAATAAGCGGTAATGTTATTCCTTTTGTTGGGAGCAAGTTCAATGATACACCAATATTGATAAATGATTGCAAAATGAACATTAAACTCAAGCCGCATACCGATAAATATTTAAAATTATTATCCGTATTTTTAATATCTACCAATGAAATTATTGAAAAATATGCATAAAATATAATAATAAATATACAAAATACACCGCCCATTTCTTCACCTATAACTGAAAAGATAAAATCAGTATGTGAATCTGGTATTGAATTTTTCACTTCTCCGTTTAATATTCCTTTTCCTGCAAAACCACCGTTAACATAAGCATTTAACGATTTTTCCACTTGATAACTCTTATTATTTTCGTAAAATGCACTTTCAAAATATTTGTCTACTCTATAATGGAAGTGTGGAAATAAAAAATATAAAGTTGGAAGCAATATTATTACAAAACCTCCAATTGTTATGGAAAAATATTTTAAATTTATATTCGTTAAAAATATCTCAATTATAAAAATAACTATAAGTAAAATAGTTAATCCCAAATCCGGTTGTTTAATTAAAAGCATTCCAATCAAAAATAACACACCAGCGGCAAAATAATAATTGTAAGGTTTTTTAAATTCAGCAATTAAATGAGATATCACCACCACAAAAAATGGTTTTAAAATTTCCGATGGTTGAATGGAGAAACTTGCTATATGTATCCATCTTTTAGATCCCTTATTGCTCACACCTACAAAAAATACTGATATCAGTAACATTAATAATACAATAAAACTAATTATTGAAATTTTTTTTATTTGTTCATCATTCAAAAATGATAAAGAAAAAATGATTATCACCGATATGATTGCAAAAATACAATGTTTAACTATAAAAGTATTGTATTTTATGCCAATTCTTGTGGCTACAACTGGGCTTGCGATAAATGCAAAAAGACAACCAAATACAAGGAATATCATTGATAGGTATAATATCCTTTTATCAATATTATTCCACCATTTTTTAAAAAATTTTACATTTGCTCTATCAAAAATCATATTTTATTTACATAATTCAAATAATTTGCCAGCGGCTTCCAATGGACCCTTTTGTTCCATACCATCAATACCTAATTTTGTTTTAATTTGTCCTACTTTTACATTGTCTTTAAATAATTGAGACAAGTATTTGTCTATCAAAATATCAGTTTCTTTTTCTTTTTGTGCTGGTCCAAAAGGGTTAGCAAAGTATGATGTGGTTAATCCAATTTCACTTGTAGTTCCTTTTGCCATTCTTTTCCCTGCAACAAACACATTTTTTGCTTCATCTTTATTTTTAAAGAATTCCAATGGATTATTATCATTTTCATAATTATTTGCATATAAGAAATATTCAACTTCATATCCAGCATTTACAACTTCGTAAGAGGCCACCGGTATCACAACTCTTGCATTTACTCTATCTGGATTTAAAAATATACTTCTATCCATCGTTTTATAAGCATATCCCTTATCTAAATCATCTAATCTTACAAAAGCACCAGTTTCCGTTCCATAGCCATAAACTTTTCCATTCTTCATAGAAAAATATCCCATATCATCAAAAATCGTTTTCATTTCTTTAATATGTTCATCCGCAAGTTGTCTAAATGCTTCTAAACTCTCACTTTTGCCTGCTCCACTATCACCCATTAAGCATATATTTACATTTTTTTCATTTTTAAAGGTTATATTTACCATAGCTCCATGAATTGGTAAATTACCCTTTTCAATCATTTTAACATTGTAAATCGTTAAAAGCATTTTTTTCATGTAACCAAAATAATCAATTTTTTCGTTATGATTTAAATATCCAACCACAATATCATTTCTTTTATCAATGTAAAAAGGGTATTTCATTTCATTATCTTCATCCTCTGCACCAAAAATTAAAATCAAATCTGGTTTTTTGTCCTTATATTCCACTTCATCCGCCATAGCAAAAAGATTAGCAAGTGACATTCCTTGCGCCATAAAATCAGTGTTGAAATATACAAATGCTATTTTACCTCCTATTTTTACAGGATAACACAACCATTTGTTGTTATCGAATTTTGCTTTTTCAATTGGATTCTCAAAAACTTCATTAAAAATTCCTTTTCTTGTATTTTGTTTTGTATATACAAAAAATGGTGGTTGAATGATGATTTTTTTAATAAAATCAATTCTTGATAAAGTTTGATACTCAACAGGTAAATTAGTATGAGTTCTGCTAATTACAGTGCCAACATTAACACCTGCATTCAATTGTCTATAAACATTATTTGTGTTTTGCATTAAAGTTTCCTCAATCTTTCTGTAAGTTGCTAACACGAGATTAGTAAAATTCTCCATTGATGATATAAAACTTGTTTGTTGAATTGCGGAATCTGTATCTTTGTTTACAATTACCGCATATCTTTCAAAAGCTCTCCAAAAATCGTATAAATTTTCCACGAATTCCAATAAAAGGTCTTTTTTTATGGTGTGAAATTTTTTTATTTCCTCTAAATTAAACACTATAAGTAATTTTAATAAACCCTTTATATCATCAATCGTCTTTATATACTTATACACTTCTGTATCTTTATCCTCCATTTTTTTCAAATACAAATTGAGTATTCGGGCAAAGCCAATACTATCGAGCAATTCAGCCGATGTGGTGCAATATTTTTTAGAAAAATTGGTGATTACCGCTTTTCTACTTATTAAAAACTCTTCTAACATATATCGTTAGTGTAGTGTATTTAAAATAAAAAGCAAGGTATTTTAATAGTTAATTGAATTAGAATTTATATTAGTTAAGAAAAAACATTTGATTTTATTATTCATAGTAATAATAATATCAAAGTGTATAATATTCAAAAAATAAGTTTAAGTTATATTTTTGGTAAATTAAAATTGATAAATGCAAATTTACTAATTATTTCTTTATTGATTTTTATTGCTGGAGTGTTTACTTTGTATTCTGCTGGAAAAGGAAATTTTCATCCGTTTGCCGTAAGACAAGTGTTTTTTTTCTTTATTTCTCTTGTGGTGGTTGTGGTTGTAATTTGTGCAAACCTTGAATATTTGGCAAAATTTTCATATTTGATATATTTTTTGTCTCTAATGTTGCTTGTTTATATTGATTTTTTTGGTCATAGATCAATGGGTGCCGTAAGATGGATAAAATTTTTAGGATTTTCAATACAACCATCGGAACTTATGAAAGTAAGTTTGCTATTCGCCTTAGCAAAATATTTTGAAAATAAAAAAATAGAACAAGTTTTGCGAAGCAAAACATTGGTAATACCTTTGATTTTAATTGTTTTGCCAATAATATTGGTTTTAAAGCAACCTGATTTGGGTACGGCAGTAATTTTATTTGGAATTGGAATTTCCGTTTTATTTATCGTTGGTGTGCAATGGTGGAAATTTGCTATTTGTTTTGTTGTGTTTTTGTCGTTTTTGCCATTTATTTGGAATTATGGATTACATGCTTATCAAAAAAAAAGAGTTGAGGTATTTTTGGGCATTATTGAAGATAAAAGGGGTGATAATTACAATTTAGAACAGTCAAAAATTGCTGTAGGTAGTGGTGGAGCTTTTGGAAAAGGTTATTTGAAAGGTTCGCAGAATCAATTATCTTTTTTACCTGAGAAACAAACAGATTTTATATTTGCAATTTTTATAGAAGAAAATGGGTTTTTTTGTGGTTTTTTATTGATAACCATGTATTTAATGTTGATTGGATTGATTTTTTGGATATCGATAAGTTGTGTGAGTAATAAATTTAATAAAATTTTATCTTTTGGAATTGGTTGTATATTTTTCATTCATTCGTTTGTAAATATTGGAATGGTTATGGGCTCTTTGCCTGTGGTTGGAATACCCCTGCCTTTTATGTCTCTGGGTGGAACAATGACTATTATATCATTTTTTATGGTGGCACTTGCTTTAAATATTGATATGAAAAATAGATAACAATTCTTCTCTTGTTAAGGTAAAATCACTTTCAATATACAATTTTTTTGCCTCTTGTAATTTTTCACCTATATTTTCACAATTAACAAAATCTCTTCCTCCAACAGGAACTTTTATTTCCTTATTTTGTTTAAAAAAATCAATGACTTTTTCCGCATTACCATTATTCATAATGCAATTAAATATTGCTAAATTTTTATCTTCTTTGTTGAGTAATAAAATTTTTAAATCTCTTTCTGTCCATAGTTTTTGTGTTTTAATTTTTAAATAACTTTCGATTTCATTTTTTTCCCTATTAGAAAATTTCCAATCTGGTATCTTATTCACAAATAATGCAATTAACATTTCAGGGGAAGTTTGCAATTTTTTATAAATATAAACATTTTTTAAATATTCGTCATTTCCACTAAAATTTATTACATCCAAAACACCACTTTCTTGCATAATTTTTAAAGTTGTAATTGGAAATGAAGAATTTAAAATTTTAAACATTTCACTTTTAATTCTTTCGGATGATATATTTTTCAATCCATCTTTGTATTTTTTAATCGCATCCAATCCTTGTTTATCCATATTGACTCCATAATAGGAGAAAAATCTAAAAAATCTTAATATCCTCAAATAATCCTCTTGTATTCTCTTTTCAGCATTACCAATAAATCTAACAATTCCATTATCTAAATCCTCTCTTCCATTGTGATAATCGTAAATATTCCCTTGTATATCCATATACAAAGCATTAAAAGTAAAGTCTCGCCTTTGGGAATCAACTTCAAAATCTGGTATATATTCTACAATTGCATGTCTACCATCAGTTTTTACATCCTTTCTTGTGCTTGTAATTTCATATTTTCTATTATTGACAATTGCTGTTATTGTGCCAAATTCCTCACCATTTGTTAAGTATTTTATATTTTTTTTATCCAAAGCCTCTTTAATTTCTTCGGGTTGCAATAAACAACTGAAATCATAATCTGCGATTGGTAATTTTAATATTTGATTTCTAATGGCCCCTCCAACTATTCTTAAATTATTTTTAAAAATAGAATATAAAAGTATTAAATCATTTTGCACTTCCACAATATATATAATTAAAGGATAAAAAATAATATGCAAATATTTTGCTTTTTATTTTACAATAGTTATCATTAACTCAAAAAACGGATAAAAATATGTTTAAGAAATGTTTAAAGTTATCAATCATTTTACTTTCAATTGTTCTGATTGTTGCTTGCAAAAAAGAGGAAGAAAAAAAACAAGTATTAAAAATCGGTATAATGCCAATACCTTATCAAAATGCCATTAGTAAATATGTAAAACCTGCATTAGAAAAGGAAGGTATTACATTAGAAGTTGTGGAATTTAACGATTATAATACTCCAAATCTCTCTTTAAATGATGGAAGCATTGATGTGAATGCATTTCAACATCAACAATTTTTAGATAGATTTAATGTTACTCATGGAACAAAAATTGTGTCAGTTGGTATAACAACATTATCTCCAATTGGTTATTATTCAAAAAAAATAACAAACATAGATGATTTAAAAGATGGGGATAGGATTGCAATTCCTAACGATCCATCAAATGAAGGTAGAGTTTTATTAATATTGCAAAATCAAGCAAAATTGATAAAATTAAAAGACGATGTAAATATAAATTCCATAACTCCAAAAGATATCGTTGAAAATCCAAAACAGATTGAATTTGTTGAATTGGATGCAGCACAATTGCCACGAGTAATTGACGATTTTACTATAGTGGTTATGAATGGAAATTATGCCTTGAATGCCGGATATAATCCTGTTAAAGATCCTATTTTGGTGGAGGATGTTGCATCAAGTCCCTATATTAACATATTCGCCACAAAAGAAGAAAGGAAGAATGATGTGAATATTAAAAAACTAATTAAAGCATTCCAAACAAAAGAAGTTGCGGAAATTATTTTACAGGAAACAAAGGGTGGAATTGTTCCTGGTTGGAAATATTAATTTATTTTAACAACATTTTAAAGTCCACTGCCAACACTCTATCTTTTGTGATTAGTATAGGATTGGCATCTATACTTATAATTTCAGGTATTTCCAATACTATTTGTTGCACCTTCTTCAAAGTTTCAGCCAATGCATTCACCGCCTTTGGTTCCTCACCTCTTACACCATTCAAAATTATACCAACTTTCGTTTCTTTAATCATATCAGTAAAATCATCGGTCGGTAAAATTCGTAATGTTGTATCTTTCATAATTTCAGTATAAATACCACCAGTGCCAAATACCATTACTTTACCAAAATTTTTATCGCTATTTATACCAATAATTGTTTCGGTTGAAGTGGTTATCATTTCCTGTATTAAAATACTTGCGCCCTTTAAATTAAATTTATTAATTGATGCATATAAACCATCCCATCCTTCATTAAATTTTGCTTCATCATTGACATTTAAATAAATACCTTTCATTTCCGTTTTATGCAATGCCTCTGGTGCGGACAACTTTAATACAATTGCTTTTGGAAAGAAATTTTTACAAAATTCCAATGCTTTTATTTTGTCTGTAAAATTTCCACTTTTTGGATAATCAATTTTATAATAATCCATGATAGCACTCACTACATCTTGTGGAAGTGAAGCAAGGTCTTCATCCTTTGCTTTTTTTATTGCATTCTTAATTGCTTCTGGCAAAGATTTTGTTTTAACTTCAATGTCTTTTATATTTTTAAATGTCATTTGTTTTTTTAACATTCCAAGCAATTTGACACCATCAACAGGATAATCAAAATTCACAATGTTTGCTTCTTTTAATAATTTTATGCCATTTTTAACTTTTTCACCTCCAATAAATGAAGTAAATATATTGATATTTTTAAACTCTTCGCTAATTTTTATTATAATTTCTGCTGTCTTATTTGCATTGGTTACCATTTGTGGTGTCAATAAAACTAATATATTTTTATATTCTCCACTTTCACATAATATTCGTAAGCCTTTTTCATATCTATCGGCACCAGCATCACCCACCACATCAATAGGATTTCCCAAACTTGCTTCCGGTGTTAAATTTGCTCTTAATTTTTCAATGGTAGCATCACTTGGTTTTGCTAAATCTAATCCATTTTTTTCACACAAATCACTCGTTAAAACACCAATTCCGCCTGCATTTGTTAAAACTGCAATTTTTCCGCTAAAATCTTTGTGGCTTGCATATTGTAATATTTCCAACAAACCAAACATTTCTCTTGTGCTATATACTTGTATTGCACCACTTCTCTGCAAAGCAATTTCTAATACTCTGTAATTTGGAGCTAAACTTCCGGTATGTGATAAACTTGCGGCCTGTGCTTTTGCTGACTTTCCTGGTTCTAAAATCACAATAGGTTTGTCCTTTGACACCCTTTTTAATGATTTTAAAAATTTTGCACCATTTTTTAAACTTTCTAAATAAAAAACAAAAGCAGTTGTATTCTTATCTTCCGCGATGTATTCTAATAAATCACTTTCATCTAAAATTGCTTTATTTCCTATTGAAATAAAATGTGAAAAGCCAATTCCTTTGTTTTTTGCCCAATCTAAGATTGCAGAGCAATAGGCACCAGATTGAGATATAAAAGCAACATTGCCTTTTTTAGGTGTCCCATCAGCAAATGATGCATTTAAGTTATTGAAAGTTGAAATGTGACCTAAACAATTTGGGCCCAATAAGTTAATTTTAGCATCGAGGCATTTTTTTGTAATTTCATCTTCCAAATCACGATTTCCCACTTCACCAAAACCAGCGGCTATTATTGATATATTTTTTGTTTTATTTGTTATACATTCATCAATTATTTGGGAACAAAATTTGGCATTTACAACAATAATAACTAAATCTAATGCTTCTTGTATATTTACCACACTGTCAAAAAAAGGAATCCCACTTACATTGAATCCATTTAATTTTGGGTTTATTCCGTATAATTTTCCTTGAAATTTTGCATCTTGTAAGTTTTTAATGATTACACTTCCTAACTTTGTAGGATTATCAGATGCCCCCACCACTGCAATAGATTTTGGGTTAAAAAAAGAATTAGATAATGACATAGAATTTTTTTTATTATTAATGCTTCACTATATGATATTATATAGAAAAAAAAAGTAATTGTCAATATCTTTGTATTTATAATTTAAATTGCAATATTATTTTTTTTATGTAAACTTAATTAATATGGCTACAAAAAAAAATAAAATGTGGGGAGGGGTTTTTACCCTTGGGCCTACAGAAATTATGGAAAAAATCAATGCTTCCATTGATTTTGACAAAAAGTTATACAAGTATGATATACTTGGTTCAAAGGTGCATGCTCATATGCTTGAAAAGGCTAAAATTATCACAAAAGATGATAATGTTGCTATACAAAAAGGCCTTATTATTATTGAAAAAATGATGGATGATGGTAAATTTAAATTTTCAAAAGCATTGGAAGATATACATTTGAATGTCGAAAGCAAGTTAAAAGAACTGATTGGTGAACCTGCTGGCAAATTGCATACCGCAAGATCAAGGAATGATCAAGTTGCTGTGGATTTTAAATTATATGTTAGAAATGCAAATGATGAGATTGTAAAATTGCTTATTAAATTGGAAAAAGTTATTTTAAAACAATCGGCAAAGCATTATAATACGATGTTAGCAGGTTGCACTCATTTACAGGTGGCACAGCCTACAACTTTCGGTCATCATTTAATGGCATATTTTGAGATGATTTTAAGAGATATTAAAAGATTGAAAAATGCAAGAATTATTATGAATGAATGTCCACTTGGTTGTGCTGCATTATGTGGGACTCCGTTCGATATTAATAGGGATGAAACAAGTATACAATTGAATTTTATAGAGCCAACACGAAATAGTTTAGATGGTGTGAGTGATAGGGATTTTGCAATAGAAATGTTATCTTGTATAGCAATAATATCAATGCATTTATCGAGATTTGCAGAAGAATGTATAATTTGGGTTTCAAAACCTTATGGGTATGTAAAAATTCCAGAGCAGTATACGAGCGGAAGTTCAATTATGCCACAAAAGAAAAATCCTGATGCAAGTGAACTTATTAGAGGTAAAACTGGACGAATTTTTGGAAACTTAGTTTCTTTGTTAACCATGATGAAAGGATTGCCACTTGCATATTGTAAAGACATGCAGGAAGATAAGGAGCCGGTATTTGATTCCGTAGAAAATATAATTCTTTGTATTCAAGCCACAACCGATATAATTGAAGGAATGGAAGTTAATAAAGAAAATATGTTGAGAGGATTAAGTTCTGGTTATCCTAATGCAACTGATTTTGCAGATTATTTGGTTAAAAAGGCTAATATTCCTTTTAGAGAAGCACATCATATTACGGGAAATATTGTAAAAATTTCTGATGAAAAGGGTGTGGGCCTTGAAAAAATGCCACTTTCTGAAATGCAAAAAGTATGCAGTAAAATTAAAAAAGATGTTTTTGATTATATAAGTATTGAAACTTCCTTAAATTCAAGAAAAAGCTATGGTGGAACTGCAAGTGAAAATGTAAAAAAAGCAGTGGAGCAAGGTAAAAAAATTTTAAAACAATTGGAAGAAAAAATTTAGTAAAAATTTTTTAAAATAATTGAATTAAAACTCATTATGCAATGCTTCATGTTCGAAATGTTTACCTCTTGTCTTTGTCCATTCTAAATACTCTTTTACCAATTCATTTTCATGAGCAAATTTTTTTGCCTTACCCTTATCCAATTCAATAAGTTTTTGTCGTCGTTCATCGATAACTTTTATTTGCTCATCTGGTTTTAAAGGTAAAAGTGGCATACCGCCACCACCAACACAACCACCAACACAATTCATAACCTCTATATAATGATATTCTTTTAAATCTGGCAACAATTTTTCAAAATTTTTCATAGTTGTAATAATTGCAAGTTTCAATTTTATTCCATTTACTTCAATTTCTGCACTTTTAAAACCACTCATATCAGGTCTAATCTCTTTAATTTCCACATTTTCTAAATTTTTACTTGTTAATTTAAAATAAGCCGTTCGTAGTGCTGATTCCATTACACCACCGCTTTGTCCGTATAAATTTGCATCGCTCGTATACTCTCCCAGGCTATGTGCCGAACCATCCTCTAGGTCTTCATAATTGATATTTGCCTCTTTTAACATTTTGGAAATCTCTCTAAATGTAAGCACATAGTCAACAAGTGGTTTGCCATTATAATAGGCATTTTTTCGTTTAATTTCATCCTTTTTTGCAGTGCAAGGCATAATAGAGACAACCACAATGTCATGGGGGTCAACTCCTTCTTTTGCAGCCCACCAAGTCTTATAAGCAAAGCCAGCATGTAAATTTGGACTTTTTGCTGTTGTTAAATTTGGTTTTAACTCTGGATGATATTGCAATACACTTTCTACCCATGCAGGACAACAGGAAGTAAACATTGGTAAAACAGCATTTGGATTGTTCAAGCGTTCAAGTAACTCATCAACTTCCACATTTGTAGTTATGTTTGCACCAAAATTTACATCAAAAATCTTGTCAAAACCAAGTTTTCTAAGTGCGGTGTAAAGTTTTTTTTCAGGTATAATGCTTCTAATTGAAGGCGCCGCTTGTATTATTACAACCTTATTTTTGTCGGCGATTACATTTTTTACATCTTCTATGCAATATTGCTCCGTTATGGCATCAAATGGGCATACAAGAGTGCATTGTCCACAGCCAATACATGGATGTTCTTCCCATTCTCTCCAAAGTCTTTCCTTGAGATCAACAAATATATGATTTACACTATTGTTTTTACATCTTAAAACGCATCTCATGCATTTTTTGCATTTTGCATTTTCAAATTGAATGGAATCTTTTAAATATAACATATTATCTTATAATGATAAAGAAAAAAAAGTAAATGTCAATCGAATATTTTTGTATAATAAAAAACATTTCAAAGTCATCTAATTAAATTTATTTGACATTATTGTTTTATTATTTAATAATCAATTATTAATTATAGTTATTTTATGAAAAAAATATATTCTTTATTCGTATTATTGTTTTTGACAATTAATATTGCAAATGCAGGTTTATTGCCAGTGGGTGGATACATTGGAATTAGAGGTGGAACTTCGAGTGGTGGTTTAAGTAGTACAGCAAGTGTAGCAGGTGGAGCCGGTAAAGCGATTACTGAGTCAAAGCCACATGTTTTTGGTAGTGTAAATGCTGGTTTAAGGCTTTCGTTGCCATTCTTTAACACCTTTAGAATTGAAGCAGAAGGTTTAGGAAGGTATAATGGTTTGAATTTAAAATTAAAAGGTAGTGATGATGGGTCAAAGGTTTTAGACCAAGACATTTCATCAGTTTCAGGACTTGTAAATGTTTATTATGATGTAATTGATTTACCATTCATTAGAGGTTTTGTTGGTGGTGGTATAGGTTATACAAAATTTACAACTGATTTTGTTAAAAATATTGGGGGTGGTGAAGGCGCAAAAGTTGAAATGACGAAGGATGGTGCTTTAGCCTATAATATTGGTGTAGGTGTAACTGCGACTTTATTAGACATTTTATCAGTTGATGTGGGTTGGAGATATTTTAACCAAGGTGAATTTAAATTAAAAATTGGAGATACGACTGCTAAATTGGATGCTGTAAGTAGCGATATTTATGCTGGTGTTAGAATTGGTTTTTAAATTTTTAAACTAATATGAAAGAAAAGATAGGCAAATTTTACGATTATATTTATGCAAATAAAATAATTATTGTAGTATTTGTATCGTTGTTTGCCTGTCTTTATGATATAACACAAGGACAAAAAAGACAAATTCGTGAAATACACGGTGCAAAAGATTTAATGATTCTTATAAATTCATTTAATTCATGGAAATACGACGATCCATTGGATAAACAAGATTACGATGATATTAAAATTTTAGTTACATATCATAGACCAGCATTTTTGTATCAACATAGAGCATTGCTTCCTATGTTTGCTGGTGCAGATGTGGCGAAAGAAGAGAGTTTCACAAGGACGGGAAATGTGAAAAATGATGAAAAGGCTATTAAATGGATGAATAAATATTTAACTCCCGACAATACTGGTGATAATATTTCATATTTGAATAGAAGAATAGGTGCTGGAAGTGTGATTTATTGGGCATGTAAAAATTATGATAAGTTAGAAAATCCAGAGCATATAGGTTTTATGCAGTTTACGAAATTTTTTGGTACTTCTATTTTGAGTGAATATAAAGAATATGACATAATAACTGGAAGCAAGGCTTCTCGATTGGATGGCGACAAATTTCCATTCCAGGCGATATTTAATAAAAGCAATGGGGATAAGACGATGAACTATTTGCTTGAAGCCGTAAAAAAACATGCTCCAAATGATGTGGAAGAAATAAAAGAATATTTTAATACCAGGAGTCTTCCAAAATATTTCAACCAACTTTTTTTAATGAAAAAGAAAATTTTTTTTGAATATTGTGATTTTATATTTCCTATTATGTTGGAATTGGCGAAAAATAAAGAACTTAACTTTATAGTTCTTGGTGGAAAAGACAAAAGGGATTTGGATCATATAATGGAGAGAGTTACTAGCTATTTTATTTATAAAAAAACACAGGATAAGAATGTGAAACATTATGTGGTAACATTGTTTCTGTTAGAACCTCGCAATTGGTGAAAAATATAATCATATGAAGGGTAGGAGGTTATTGAGTTCCCCCCTCTTTTTTCAAAATTGCTCTGCGATTTGTTCGGTGGAAAGTGATTTTAGAAGTGGTGTAATTTGATGAGCAAATATTATATAAAAATAATATTGACTTATAAAAAAAATATTTTACAATAATATTGGTAGGGGTCAATAGCTCAGTTGGTTAGAGCAGGATGCTCATAACGTCTTGGTCCAGGGTTCAAGTCCTTGTTGACCCACCATTTCACTATTTAAGTGGCGAAATCTAACCATTCACATAGTATTTTTATATCTTCTAAATCAATTGTGGGGCCACACCACACTCTAAATCCAAGAGGTGCATCTCTATGTCCTTTAAAATCAACCGCTATATTTTCCTTGTTCAACAGGTCAATTATAACCTTTAATCTTTCTTCTGTGTTATTTTCTTTAAATTCAAAAGTTATAGATGTTTTTGATCTATATTTTTTATTATCGCAAAGTGTTTTAAAAACATTACTATTATCAAGATAGTTATATAAATAATCACTATTTTCCTTTGTTTTTTTAATCAAAAATTCTAGTCCTCCATTGCTTTTTGCCCATAATAATGCATCCCTAAAATCTTCAACACATAGCATAGATAATGTATTCAAAGTTAAGCCCTCCGTCCACATATCTTTTGATTTTAAATTCATAAATGATGGAATTGGGCGATTTGGAGTAAAGTTATTTAATCTTTCAAGCGCCTTGGGACTTACAATTACTATTCCATGTCCCGCCTCTCCTCCTAAAACTTTTTGCCAAGAATATGTCAAAACATCAACTTTTTCCCAATCAATCTTATAAGCAAAAGCACTTGATGTGGCATCGCAAAACACTAATCCTTGCCTATCTTTTTTTATAAAATCTAAATCTAAAAAAGTTCCACTTGTGGTTCCATTCAAACAAAAAACTACATCTCTATTCATGTCAACATTAGATATATCTGGTATTTTACCGAAATCAGCCTTAAATTCCCTAACATCAGCAATTTTTAAAATATTTTTTATATCCTTATACCATTTATTTCCAAATACATCAAAATTTATACAATCTACCCCCCTTTCTCCAAGTAAATTCCAAAATGTAGATTCAATTGCAGCAGTATCGCTACCCATGATTATTCCAATTTTAAAATCGTTTGGCAATTGTAAAATTTCTCGTTGTAATAGCATAATTTCTTTAACTCTATCTAAGCAAGGTTTTGCTTTATGGCTTCTTCCCACTAAAGCATTTTGCAAAACATTCACATTCCAATCAGGTCTTTTACAGCAAGGTCCACTGCTAAAATTATTTTTATTTGTCTTTTTCATAAAATTTCATATTAAATTGATAATTAGATGTATATAAATTAATATACTTCAAAATATAGGGGTGTTGCCACCAAAATTAAAATCAATGCCCTAAAGGGCAGACGATACTGTCGCTGAATAAGAAATGTATAAATTTAATAATTTTAACATATACTTATTATTATACAATATAAAAAATAAAAAACAAATTATTTTTAAATTAAAAACATAAATTATTATATATTTATTATGAAATATTTTTTTACATTTATTAAATAAATTTAATTGCTTTTTAAATATTACCTTTTAAAATCTGTGTAGTTTAATAACAAAAAAGGAGACTTTTATGACTACAAAAATTGCTATAAATGGTTTTGGTAGGATTGGAAGATGTGTTTTTAGAGCATTCTTTGAAAATCAATCTAAATATAAAGATTTAGAAATCGTTGCTATAAATGATTTAGCACCATTGGAGACTAATTTATACTTGTTAAAGTATGATTCAGCACATGGTAAATTTAAAGAAACAGCTGAAATCAAAGACGGCAATATAGTTGTTGGTGGAAAGACCATTAAAGTTTGTGCAGAAAGAGATGCAAATAATTTGCCTTGGAAAGAATTAGGAATTGATATAGTGTTAGAATGTACTGGTATCTTCTTGGAAAGAGATAAGGCTGCCCCACATATAAATGCTGGTGCAAAAAAAGTTATGATGTCTGGACCAACAAAGACTCCTGATACAGTAAAAACAATCGTGGTTGGTGTGAATGATGATCAATTGACGGCATCTGATGACATGGTTTCAAATGCTTCTTGTACCACAAACTGTCTTGCTCCTGTGGCAAAACTTTTAGATGCTTCAGTTGGTATTGAAAAAGGTCATATGACCACAATCCACTCTTACACAAATGACCAAAATATTTTGGATAGAGTTCATAGTGATTTAAGAAGAAGTAGAGCGGGTGCAGTAAATATGATACCAACATCAACAGGTGCTGCAAAAGCAGTTGGTTTGGTTTTACCTCAATTGAAAGGGAAATTGGATGGTGTTTCCATTAGAGTTCCAACCCCTGATGTATCTTTCGTTGATTTAAGTTTTGTATCTAAAAGAGACACTTCTGTGGAAGAAATTAATGATATAATCAAAAATGGTGCTGCAGATAAAGCCCTACAAGGTGTATTGGCTGTAACCAGCGACCAAGTTGTTTCAATCGACTTGTTGCATGACCCACATTCATCTACATTTGACACTACACAAACAAAAGTTTTGAATAAAAATTTTGTTAGAATTGGTGCATGGTATGATAATGAGTGGGGATATTCAAATAGAATGTTGGATTTAGCGCAGATTTGGGCTGCTAAAAAATAATATTTGTTATTTTTACAAAAAAGGCATTTATTTAATAAGTGCCTTTTTTATTTTTCCATTTTAAAAATCCATTTACATCCAAAATTGTAAAAAAGAAACACAAAACTGAGATAATATATGCACCATTTATTAGAAACAAAAATCCTTTTGTGATATCGCTAAATACATAACATAACCAACCTTCGATTTTTTTCTCTTTTAATAATGGCATTGCAGTTATTGAAAATGTCACACCAAATGCATCCATAAATTGAGAATTTCCACCATTTATAAACTTAATTAAAATTATATAAAATACAAAAAATACACATAAAATCATTGATAAATAAAAAACTTTTTCTTTTTTTGTTAAAAATGATATTTTTACATTTGTATCAGTTTTTATGTTGCTCCATTTTATATAATTTATTATTGACATAACCAATATCAATGTATTTACAAACATATTTGCATAAATGTTTAATTTGTAAGTTTTGAAAATCATCAATAGAGCATACAATGCAAATGTTATCCATGCTTCTCTCTTGTTTTTTGAAAGAAGCAAAAGATATAATATGCCGAAAATTGAAATAAAAATATCAAGAATCATTTAATAACCCGATACGCTTTTTATGCAATAATCTACTTTTACTTTTTCCACCGCAATTAAATTTTCTAAAATTTCTCCTTCATTGATTAGTTTTGCGGTTATACCGGTTTCAATACATAAGACGGACTTTATTCCTGCATTATTGGCACCTTTAATATCAGTTCTCAATGTATCGCCAACCATACAAGTTTTTTCTTTATCAAAAGCAATATTATTTTGTTTAAATACATTAAAAACATATTCATAGGTCGTTAAATAAGGTTTTCCATACTCCACAACTTCGATTCCTTTTTCTTTTAAAATTTTTGTAATCGAACCTGGTGTGATTAAAAATTGATTTGTTCCGTCTTTTACACCTTCATTGGCGCTATAATCAGGATTTCCATTTAAAACTGGTAATCCAGTTGCGATAATTTCATTTATTTTGTCCATATAGGGTTCGATATTTGTGCTGGAATATTCTTTTTTTTCTTCTGTGCTTTTTTTTGTTTCAAATAAATATTTTCCGTATTTGTCTTTTAATTTTTCATACTCATCTTTGCTAAATCTTTGGGCTGACAAGTAAATAAAATCAGCATCCTTTAAATTATCAACTTGTATATATGTTGAATTTTTAAAGAGAGCATCATTTTTTTTGCCAGAAACATAAACTTTTTTTACATTTGGTTTTGTTTTAAAATTTAATTTACCATTAGTAAAAACATCTTTCAAAACTTCACCGGAAGATATAAATTCTATATAATGTTTACCCTTTAACATTCCTTTTTCTGCGTATTTTTTTATATTATTTTCGGCATCGGCGGTTGTATTTGACAATATGTAAACAATTTTTCCCTCTAAAATCAATCGTTCCATTACATCTAATGCACCTTCAAAAAATGTGTTTCCATTATAAAAAACACCATAGGCATCAAATATAAAAATATCAAAATTATCTTTTACTTGCAATAGATTGCTGTTTATTTTAATTTCCATAAAAAAATTTAAGTTATTAGATTCATTATATTTGATTAAAAATAAAAAACAATTTAATTGTTTAATAACGGGGATTGAAAAAATAAATTTGTTTTCTTTATTACATTCTTATTCTCAATTTTGATTTTACTTCGTAAATCTTATTTCGTTTGCTTTCTTTAGGGGAAGTGGGGTGAAAGCGATTATAGGGGCGATTGTGGATAAAAAATATTTTCAAAAAAAGTACTTCCGTAAATATTGTTTATAATATATAATAAAAATATATGGTTATATTATGTGTATTATGATTAATGAAAACAATATAAGGAGGATGATTTGAAAAAAAAATTGTAGGATAGTGAATTTATTGGTGAATGAATTTGACTTTTATTTTTGGTGGTTTATTATGAAGTTGTAATGTTGTGATTTATTTTATGAAATATATAACTTCGCCAGCCCAGAGAGAGAGAGAGAGAGAGAGAGAGTAAGTAAGGACTCTTCTATTCATTCTACCTTCCAATTTATAATTGGAGGAATTCATGAATAAAAAATTAGTAAATCTTATGGCACTTTTTATTCTTAAAAAAGAAAATCGTCATTGTTTTAGAAACAAATGTTATTCACGTAAGTCAATATCTCAAAAATCATTGAATGATATTGGCAATGACGCTATATTTTTTGCGAATGATACCGAAATAAAGGAAATATTGTATAGATTACAAAGGGCAATTATTCCAAATGACAATAGGTATCTTGAGAAGATGTTGAAAAATGCGTATGTACCAGAAAAATACAGATTCATGTTCTACGAAATGAATGAGGATGATATTTTTATTGATGGTGGAATGAATAAGGGCTTAATTACCGATATTGCTTTAAATCGTTGTGCGAAAGTTTATGCATTTGAGCCAAATCCTTTCGCTGCTGAATTCTTAAAAAAACGATATTACAACAATAAAAATGTTATTATTGAACAGAAGGCTATTTTCAATAAGAATGTGGATGTTGAATTTTGTTTTCATTCTCAGTTTGATGAAGGTGGCAGTATTAGCGGTTTTATGAATAAAGGGAAAGGGAATGTTTTTAAAGTTCCTACCGTAAATTTTTCAAATTATTTGCAAAGAGTAATTAAGGATAATGGGAAAGATATATATATGTGTAAATTAGACATTGAAGGGGCAGAATTTGATGTGATTGAAAATATGATAGAAAGCGGTATTTATAAAAATATAAAGTATATTGTGTGTGAAACCCATGAAAGAGCATTTAAAGATGGAAAAGAAAAGATGGAAAGGTTAAATAAGTTGATAAAAGATAATGGTATTACAAATATTTATTTAGATTGGATTTAAATTGAATTCGTATACATATAGAATTCAAAAAAATTTTTTTCTAAACTGATGTCTTTTTCTCTTGTTAAACATTACCGCACACATCATCATCACTAAAAATTTTGGGATACGACTTTTGGGCCTATTTGCCTTTCTTTCCATTCCGTACCTTTTTCCAAAATCTATAATATATTGCAAAAATTCCTCTTTGTTAACTTCTAAATCCTTTAATTTATACACAAATCCTTTATCATCAAAAAAATTCTTAACAAATTGATTTACTCCAACTATACAATTCGAACAGGCGGGAATTGTTCCGTAAATATACGAAAATGGATTTATAGATGCATCAATGTAATTTGTTGTATGCCCCTTCAAAAAATCAATCGCGCATTGACAGGAAAAACTTGTGTAATGATAATCGCGAAAAAGACATACAACTTCACTTTTATCAGGTAAAAAAACAGAATTATGCAAACCTGAACCACCTATACTTGCTAAAACTTTACATTTTTTAAATAATTGAACCTGCTCAATCAACGAATAATCTTCTGGATAAATTATTTTATAACCATTTTTTTCAAAAATTTTTGCTATTTTATGTTCGCCAAATATATTATCACATATATTTTTATGTAATCCGGATCCAACAATTTTTTTTCTTGATATAAATATTTTTTCATAATTGTATTTATCAGAAACATTTTTTGAAATTTCATTAAATGTTTTTACAAAATTATAATGTAAATTATTGGTTCCATATAGAGAACCCATAGATTGTTCAGGTACATAAATGGATTTAAACTTGTAATATTCCCCCTCTTTTATTAAAATAATTTGCTCTTTTTGTATTCCGAGCAGATAAAACCATTCAAATAAATAAGAATAATCTTCTAAACAACAAATTATTTTCATTTTTTTATACTTTTCATCTTGAAGATACCACATTCTATTCATAACATCGACCATGAAATGCCCATAATGATTGTAGGTCCAATCTCTTACATCCAATAAAACACAATCTTCATTATATTTTGTGACTTTTTTTCCTATTGCTATATTCAAATATTCCACTTGATTATATTGTTTACAAATTATTCTGTTTTTTATTTTTCTAATTTTTAATTTTCTATTTGGATTTTTAATATTATTGAAAAAATTAACAAATAAATCTTTGTTGGCTAAATAATTTGTTGTTTGGCTCTTTTCCCACTTTTCCATAGTTGTATTTATAAATTGTTTTTTTTTTTTTGCAACTTTTTAGTAAAAATAAATTTGCTTTATATTTATTTTGTTATAATGATAAATATTATGGAAAAGAAAAATATTTTTAAAATAGCAATTTTATTGGTTTGTTTTTTGGCTTTTAGTTGCTTTGCTTTTAAATCTCATTTTAGAAATGAAGAGGTAAAAGGTGGTAATGGCAATATTGAATTATCAGTATTTGTACAGGAAGGATGTCCCCATTGCATGTTTGCTGAGCAATGGTTAAACACCAATCCTTTTAATGGTGCAGTAAATGTTGTATATTATGACATAAGAAAAGAACAAAAAAATGTTGATTTATTGTTGAAAAAAGTAAAAGAATTTGGAATTCCAGAAGATAGGGTTGGAACACCTGTATTTGTAATTGGAAAAGATTATGTATTGGGATTCAGTGATGCTTTAAAGGTGTCAGTGCAAGATTTAGTTAATAAACATACAAAATGATATGAAATTTGATTTAAAAGATTGTTTGATAGTGATTGCTTGTAAAGAGGAGAGTGAGGGGCTTTTTGAAAAACTTACTTCTAATATAATTTTTACTGGTGTAGGGAAGATAAATGCCACCTATCATTTGACTAAAAGGATACAACAAAATAAACCAAAATATGTTGTAAATCTTGGTTCAGTTGGCAGTAAGAAATTTAAAAAAGGTGAATTAGTTTATTGTAATAAATTTTTGCAGAGAGACATGGATGTGAGAATTTTTGGCTACGACAATTATGTAACTCCAAGCGATGTTTTAACAAATTCATCAAAGACACAAGCGATTATAGAACACAGGGAGTTAATTACCGATTTACCGAATGCAATTTGTGGTACTGGTGATGGTTTTGTAACCAATGGTGAAGTTGATAAAGTAATGGATGTATATGATATGGAAGGATATGCTTTGGCAAGAGTGTGCAAATTAGAAGGAATAGATTTTGTTTCAATTAAGTATATCACTGATGGATTGGATGCTGATGGTGGTAAAGATTGGAAAAACAATGTTAAGAGTTCGGCGGAAATTATGTATGATTATTTTGTAAAATAATTTTTATACACAATGTAGCCGATTTTTACTATCGTAAAACCAAGTATCATATATATTGCATTTAAAAAATTTTTATCAAGAAATATGTAAAATACTAAACATATAAAGGTAATTCTAAATAAAAATCCAAATATAAATAAATGTTTTTTTTTCTTTTGTATAAGAGTTTTTATTGACCTTTCTATTAGATAGGAATTTGCAAATCCAAGGATTACACCAATAATGATTAGTTTTATCATTATTTCATCATATGATTGTTAAAGAAAAAAGCAATTTTACTTTACTTTTAAAAAAAAGATTGTAATATATAAAATGTAGTTCTCGTAGCTCAGTGGATAGAGCGATCGCCTCCTAAGCGGTAGGTCGTGGGTTCAATTCCCACCGTGAACACCATATTTATACATAAAATTCATCCGTGCCATTGTCGCTCATGGTAATAATTTTTACTGATGCTTTTTCAAATGTTAACACGGCAAATTCTTCTTCTTTGTCCTTGTAAATATTTTTTAATCTTGGAAATTCTGTGAAAAATTTTTCTTTATTTTGCGATTTCGAATTATCAAAAACTTTTCCACTAATCCTTATAAAATTACCATTTGAAAGAGTGGAAGATATCTCTATGTTTTTATTAATCATAATTTGTTTGTAAACATCCTTGAAGGATCCGGTACAAATACTTAATTTTCCATCAATAGAAAGTGCAACACCAAATGGTCTAACTCTTGGCACATCATTATCGATGGTTGCAACATAAAATATTTTACTTTCTTTTAAAAAATTTAAAACCTTATCCATATATTTAAAACTTTATCTATATTTTATTATACAACATTTTTTATTTTTTTGCAAATTTATTTTAATACAATCCATTTATCCATTAAAAAATTTTGTCAAAAAAAACACTACTCTTTCGAGTAGTGTTTTAATAGAATGCTTCCGCAGAGAATTACTTATGTTCTCTCCTAAGAGTCTATTACTCTTATATGATT
>JAITOR010000058.1 GCA_031289855.1 Rickettsiales bacterium | reverse complement strand
TAATGTAGAAGCTGATTCATTACAATTTATTTTATTGGTTCGATCACTAATAATATTTTTCATTCCAATTATTGTTGCATCTATGTCATTGTTTTTCCCTAAATTTTTAATTTTGTTAAAACTATTTGATAAAATACCGCAAATTATAGCTCTATGAGAAATACTTTTTGATGGAGGGATTATTATTTTTTTGTCCATAATAATTTTGGAATTATAAGTCACATAAATTATAATGTTTTCATATGTGAACTTATGCTAAAGCATTGGAGTACTTAATGCAGCTTAAAACTCGTGGGAGTGTTATGGGGTTAGATAGAATACAAAATTTATGTAAACTATTTTATAATCCACAGGATAAATTAAAATTTATACATGTGACAGGTACTAATGGAAAAGGTTCAACTGCCGCATTTACCGCAAATATTTTAACAAGGGCAAATTATAATACTTCACTTTTTTCTTCTCCATATGTCGAATGTTATCGCGAGCAAATAAAGTTTAATAATAGAAATATTGGTAAAAAAGATTTTTCAAAATATATTTTGCAAATTAAAAATAAAATGCAAATACTAGAGAAAAAAGGAATTTTTCCTACAGAATTTGAGGTATTAACGCTTGTATTTTTTTTAAGTTCCTTGACACATAAGGTCAATATTTGCGTGATGGAGGTCGGGATGGGAGGATTGACTGATTCTACAAATGTGATTAAACATTCGTTAGTATCTATAATTACACGGATTTCTTTAGACCATGTGCCTTTATTGGGCAGTACTGTTGAAGAAATTGCAACTATAAAATCAGGAATTATTAAAAAAAAATCATGTTGTGTGTCATCAAAACAACTTTCAAATGTTAAACGAATAATTATTAATTCGTGTAAAAAAAATAACACAAAGTTTTTCTTAGCATCAGAAGTTTACAAAATTAAAAATGCCAAAATAAGAAAAAATTTAACGATAATTAAGTTTAAAAATATTAACATAAAAATAAATATGCCAGGCAAGCATTCCATTGACAATCTAGAGTGTTCATTAGCTGCTATTGAATGTCTCATCAAATACCATCATTTTTATATCCCTTCTATTGCGTTCAAAAAAGGAATAGAAATGACTAGATTGCCAGGAAGATTACAATGTATTAAAATGATAAATTCTTTCAACGAAGTAAAGGAAATCATCTATGACGGAGGACACAATGTTACAGCATCTTTGGCGATAAAAAACTTTATAGAAAAATTTTATGTCGGTAAAAAGATCAGCGTTGTAATTGCTATGATGAAAGATAAAGATTACAATAATTATGTGAAAAATATATCAAAATATATTTATAATTTTTATCCTACCATGGTTCCTGATAACCCACGTTCGTTATCAAATAATGAAATGAATGACATTATTTTAAAATATAACAAAAGGAGTGTAAGTTTTTCTGATCCTAAATTAGCTTTTAATAAAGCAATAAATAATAAAGAAATTGATGTTGTTTTTGTGATTGGTTCTTTCTTTTTGATTGAATACCTAAAAAGAAAATATCATTAGTCCTCTTTTTTTAATTCCCTAATAATAGCCTTAACTTGTTCGTATTGTCTTTGGTAATCACGTTGCTTATTCTCTTCGAGTAATACTTTTTCTTTGGGTGCCTTTTTGATAAAATCTTGGTTAGAAAGTATTGCAATACATCTTTCTAATTCCAATTTTAATTTCCTTAATAAATTTTCGTTTTTAATAATTTCTTCTTTTTTGCTAGAGATGGCAGTTAGAATTTCAAAGGTATATTTTTTTAAAATAATTGTTTCTTTTATTTCAGTATTTCGTATATTTGAAATATTATTGATGAAAATTGAAAAATTATTTAAGTATTTATTTAGTTTAACAATGTTAATATTTTTTGTTGTTACAATGTTAATGTTAATGATTTTAGTATTCTTAATGTTATTTTTAATTCTTAATGTTTTAATATTAGAATAAATATCGATGAATAACTCAGCTTCTTCATTGCAAACATTATTGATTTTTTGCTTTTTTAATGTTTCGAGCATAATGCTTTTTTTATTAAAATATTTATTATGATAAATATATTCGCTAATGAAAGGCATGAATGGATGAATCATGATGAGAATGTTTTTATAAACATAGTTAACAACCTTCCTAGTTTCATCGTCATTAACAGTTTTAGCTATTTCAAGGTATGTGTTAGCGAATATTTCTCAACTAAAATTAACAACCTCTTTCCAAATGATTGAAAAATTATATTTTTCCATGTTATTAATATATTGATGAATACATTTGTGCAATTCATTAATGATCCATGAATTGATAAAATCTATTTTTTTAAAATTGATATTATTTTCATTGTTTTTTATAACTAAATTATTAGCATTCCATATTTTATTTATAAAATTTCGGTTGTAAATTAATCGTTCTTTCTTGAATATTAAGTCTTCACCGTTTGGAGAACCACTAATTAGTGTTGCTCGTAAGGCATCAGCACCATATTCTTCTATAATCGCATCAGGATCAACAACATTGCCAACAGATTTAGACATTTTTTTGTTATTTTCATCTCGAATCAGTCCCGTTAATAAAATGCTTTTTAATGAGATTGATGCATCAATCACAGAACATTGGAATAGCATTCTTGCCACTCAAAAGAAAATAATATCTCATCCAGTTACTAGCATTGATATTGGATAGAAATCGCTAATTCCTCCAATAGCATTAAATTTGGTAGTTGCTAGTGGTCATAAACCACTACTAAATCATGTGTCTAATACTTTTGTGTCCCTCACATAATCATATTCATTTTTTGGAGGATTAGCATTTACATATATAGACTTATTTTTTTTATGATACCAAACAGGGATTTTATGCCCTCATAGTAATTGACGACTAATACACCAATCATTTGTTTTTTTTAACCATTCTTCTAGTGTTTTTTTAAATCTTGGTGGGAAGAAAGATGGTGGATTTTTAATTAAAAGTTTTTTAACATTTTCTACAATTGGTTTCATTTTAACAAATCATTGCAGCGAAAGCAATGGTTCGATAATTTCTCCACTTCTTTCGCTGTAACCAACATTATTAATGTGCTGTTCTTTTTTGATAAGTAATCCCATTTTTTCAAGTTTTAAAGCAATTAATTCTCTTGCTTCAATTCGATCCACCCCTTCAAAATTCATTAATTTTGTATTTGCCCATTGATTAAGTTTGCCATCCATGTTGATACAAGAATTAAAATCAACAATTTTATGTTTTTTTGCTATTTCATAGTCATCAAATGAATGCGCTGGTGTACATTTCATTACTCCAGTGCCAAAATCCATTTCAATAGTTTTATCACTAATTAATGGAAGTTTATCGTTATTAACCGGATTTATGAATTTTTTATTTAGATATTTTTTAAATCTCTTATCTTTTGGATTAACAACTAAATTGGTATCGGCAAACATTGTTTCTGGTCTAGTGGTAGCGACAGTTAAAAATTCATTTTTGCTACCCTCTAAATAATATTTAAAATATCACATTATTCCTTTGGTTTCTTTTTTGATATTTTCAAGATCACTAACGGCTGTTTTCAATTTTACATCTCAATTAACAAGTTTGTATGCTTGATAAATTAAACCTTGATCATAGAGTTTTTTAAATTCTAATGAAATTAAATCACTAACATTTTTGTCAAGTGTAAAAGTGTTATATTTGTAAGATAAATATAATCCTAAACTTGCTCATTGGGATTCAATATGTTTGGCTTGTTTTAGTGCTCAGATTTTTAATTGTATAAGAAATTCTTCATCGGATATTTTTTTCCGATCAATTTTATTTTGCTCAAGAATTTTTTCAAACTTTGTTTGTGTGGCAATTCCAGCATGATCAGTGCCTGGAATAAAAAGTGTTCTAAACCCTTGAATTTTTTTATACCTAATGATGCAATCCTGAATTGAACTCCCTCAAGCATGACCTAAATGCAAGTGACCAGTAACATTGGGTGGAGGAAGGATAATTGAAAAATTTTTGCTACAACTAGTTTTTTTAATGGGATCAAAAAGTTTATTTTTTAGTCAAAAATCATATAAATTTTTTTCAATTTCTTTGTGATTATACGCCATTTTTAATAATTATATACATTGTATATATAAAAAAATCTTTTCCATATTTTTATTTTCTCTATATAATTTATATGTATGACAAATTTTTTAACTCAACTTCAAGCTACTACATATTTAGCAGCAAGCCCAAATCAAAACAATTGGTTATGACTTTGGCTAGATAAATTTTTAGGTGATGATGGTGCTACAGCTGTATTCTCAACAATATCAGTGTTAATTAACCTAGTTGTAGGCTACATTATGATTATGGCTGGTATACGATTAGTCAAGGCTGTGCAAGAAAAAAATTCAGAAGATCCAAAGGAAAGAGCTGATGCAGTTGTTACTATGAAGGGTGCAATTATTACAATTGTCCTTGCAGGTTTAATCGGGTTAGTAGGATTTAATGTGTTTGTTACATTTGTTGGTGTTTGATGGCCTCAATCTTAATAAGGGTTTTCTCTTATTCTAGATTATAGAAGTTAAGTACACTAAACCATAGATTTAGTAATATGACGCCCAATTAAAAAAAGATGAAAATTAGATAGCAGTGCAAGTGCTAAAACAAATTAGTGGTAAATACCCCACTTCCCTATGCTTAACCCTAATAATATATTTATAATTGCAAGAAACGTGGTGTATTAATTATAAAGTTTAGTCATAATATAGGTTTGTTTAATATTATAAACAAACTTTTGTTGAATATAAATAGACTTTATTAAATTATAATATTTATATTATGATGGATGAAAAAATGCAAAAAGTAAAAAAAACAGGTGAAGTTTTTACACCTTTACACATTGTTAACAATATTCTAGATTTAATTGGTTACAAAGGGAAACAGATTTTAGATAAGCATATTATTGACAATTCTGCTGGTGTTGGAGCATTTTTGAATGAAATTGTAAGTAGATACATATATATTGCACAATCTAACAATATGAAAATACAAGATATTAAGGAAAATCTTGAAAAATATATTCATGGGATAGAACTTAATAAAGATAATTTTGGAAATCTTATTCAAAATCTAGATAGTATTATTAATGAAGAAGGAATTAAAAATGTTAAATGGGATGTATTAAATTGCGATGCTCTAACTGTCACTAAATTTAATAATAAAATGGATTATGTTGTAGGGAATCCTCCATATGTTAGAGTTCACAACCTTAGCGAAAATTATAATTTGGTTAAAAGTTTTGACTTTTCTCAAGTTGGGATGACGGATTTATTCATCGTATTCTTTGAAGTTGGTTTCAAAATGCTGAATGTAACCGGTAAAATGTCCTATATTTCCCCTACTTCTTGATGGACAAGTTTAGCTGGTGCAGTATTAAGAAAATTCATCCTAATGAAAAAAAATCTTTCAACAATTGTAAATTTAGGACATTACAATGCCTTTAAAGGTATTACGACGTTTACATGTATTTCTATTTTTGAAAATAATGAACAATTTGATAAAATAAAATATTTGGAGTATTCTGATTTGAATTCATCAAATTTAATATCTTATGAAGATGTTTTTATCGATAATAAAATGTATTTTTCGAAAATAAATGGAACTTTAAAAAAAATATTAAATGTGAAAAACAAAAACCATGCAGTAGCAAAAAATGGTTATGCTACTTTAAATGATGATATTTTTATAAAAGAAAATTTTCCTTCCGAAATTCAACCATTGATAAAAATAATAAAAGCTTCAACTGGCAAAACTAAAATATGTTTATATCCGTATGATAAAAATGGTAAATTAATTAGTTTCATGGAATTAAATAAAAAAACGCAAGAATATCTAAATGTCCATTTAAAATCTAATAAAAATGATTGATATGGCTTTGGACGAACCCAAGCACTTAATGACACTTTTAAAGAAAAAATAATTATTAGTTGTTTAATTAAATCCAACCCTGAAAGTCTCAAAATCCTCAAAGCACAAGCGGGAATAGGTGTATATTCTGGGATATATATATTAACAAATAAAACATATGAGGAAGTTAAAAAAGCACTAGTTAATCCGCTTTTTATCAATTTCGTAGAATCGTTAAAAAAATATAAAAATGGTGGTTATTATACTTTTAATACTTCGGATGTTCAAAAATATTTAAATTATTATTTTGAAGGAGGTAGATGTGAATAATCAGGAATTTTTAAGAGTCTTAATTAAAGGATTTAAGAAATTTACTCAAACTGGAAGTAACTCGAATGAAAAATTAAAAGTTATTCACGGTGCTATCAAGCATGATTTACAAAATAGATTATCTTCGGAAGGAGACATACAATATGGGGTTATAGGGCTAGATGTTGATGGTGGAAAAGAACAAAAAGTCCCAGGAAGATACATTACTGATAAATCAGTAGATATTTGTGTTATCGAAGGAA
>JAITOR010000059.1 GCA_031289855.1 Rickettsiales bacterium | reverse complement strand
CGATTACAACATTTGCACCCACATAAACACCGGATTGAATTTCACAATTCTTACCAATTTTTGCACTCCATACTATATTACTTTTTCGTGACAAACCACCTTTTATTTCAAAAATTGGCACCTCATACATTGCATTTAACAACAAAGTGTAAGCAAAATGTGGATTTGAATTTGTAAGGGCAATTGTATTTTTGGGAACTTTTGCTGACATTTCATCATTACAAAACACAGCACCAGCTTCCGTCTCTTGCAATGTCTCAATATATTTTTTATTAGTTAAAAAAGAAATATCAGTTTGTGTCGCATTTTTTAATGTCGCAACAGAGTTTATTTTTTGCTCAAAATCATATTCCATTGGTGGTTGTGATTTTGTAATAAAAACGATTTGTTCCATAGTTAAAAAATCAACTTTTTTGTAAAAAAATTGATTGTAAATTTGTTTTTTTTCCTTTTTAAAAATACTCCACATAATGTATTGTTTTTTATTGATAATATAAAGCAATAATTAAAATAAAGCAAATTATTATTTCAATAAAATTTGATTTATATAAAATAAACTTTAACATAAACTTATGGGAGATAAAAAACAAACAATAATATCTAGTTTAGATATAGGAACTAGTAAAGTTATATGTGTGATTGCCGTGCTTGATGCGAATAATAATATTTGTGTAAAAGGTATTGGACAACAGCATGTAGAAGTTACCGCTAAAGAAAAATTGAAGGAATATGTGGCACAAGCCATATCTTTTGCTGAAAAAATGGCTGGCTTTAACATACAAACACTTATCGTTTCTGCTAATTTCGATGATATAAAATCAAAAATGATTACAAAAAAGGTTGACTATAATGAAGGTAAAATAAAAAATAATGATATATTGGAAATTATAAAAGATATTCAAAAAACTAAATTAAGAATTGATGAAAAAATTATACATGCAATACCTTTGGAATATAAAAACAATAATAAAGTTATTGAAAATTTTACTGATGAAAAAATAAATATTTTAACAGCCACATTTAGTATAATAACAACCGCAAAAAACAATATATTGTTTATAAAAGAGTGCTTAAAACATTCTATGTTAAATATTGAATATTTTATAACAAATGGATATGCAAATTCCTTATATATTGTCGACAAACAGGATGCTTTAATTTTTGATATTGGAGCAAAATACACAAATATCACATTGTTGTCAGAAGGTAAAATTATTTTTGACTCTTTGATAAAAATCGCTGGCAATACATTGACGAATGATATTTCGCATGTACTTGAAATATCATCATTTAAACTTGCTGAAAATATCAAAAACACTAATATTAATTTTTCTTTGTCAAAAGATGAAGAAAATAATATTTTAAAAATAGCAAATATTACAAATGAAGAAGAATATCAATTATCAAAGCAAAAAATCAGTTATTTAAACGATATTGTAAAGGCAAGAATTGAGGAGATAATAGAAAAATCTTTCGAAATGTTAGATAAGGAAGGCTTATCTGATGTGCCAAAAAATATATTTTTAGCCGGTGGCATTACATCAATTCCAGGTATAGAAAATTTTTTTGAAACAATTACAGGCAAAAACACTAACATTATACCAATAAATGATATTTATACCCTTGATATAAATTTAAAAGAAGTGTTATCCAATGTATCATTTTCTGTTGCTTTTGGTGGTTTGAAATATATGAAAAATATTATAAATAACAAAAAAAGAGAAAAAAAATCAATATTTTCTTTATTATGGTAAATGAAATAATAAAAATACTCGCTTGTAATGGACTGATTGCTATCCCCACTGATACAATCTATGGTGCCTGTGGTGATCCAGAATCAAAAATTGCAGTGGAAAAATTATATGATTTAAAAAAAAGAGATAAAAATAAAAAATTATCTATCCTTGTTAAAGACTATGATGAAATTGACAAAATTTGTGTAATGACCGATTTTGTTAGAAATTTTGTGTATAATAAATTAAAAAATAACACAATAATTTTGCCAAAAAAGAACGTAAATTATTTAAATTTAATCAGTGACGAAACCATTGGAATTAGAGTGCCAAATAATGAATTTTTACTAAATTTATTAAAAGCGTATGACAAACCAATATTTGCCACAAGCATAAATATCACAAAAGAAAAAGAATGCCTTTATTACGATGATGTAATAAAAAAGTTTAACAAAAAATTCGATTTTATAATAAAAAACAATACTATACCAAGCAACAAAAGCTCGAATATTTACAGAATAATCGATGGAATAGTTGAGAGAATTAGATAATAAAACATCCCATATAGTTATTCTCCCATCCTTTCCTTTCTTGAAAGGAGCAATGCAAATTAAAAAAACACATAAGTTTTATTATGTGTTTTCGCGAACAAAAAAACTAAGAATTTTTTGTCATATATTCAACTGCTCTTCCCACCGTTGTAATCTTTTCTGCTGATTCATCTGGGATTTCAACACCAAACTCCTCTTCAAATGCCATAACTAATTCAACTTGGTCTAGACTATCTGCGCCCAAGTCATCAATAAATCCTGCTTCAGGCACAACCTTATCAGCACTGACACCTAAATGGTCTACAACTATTTTTTTTACTTTTTCAAAAACATCTGTCATAATTTAACTAAAATTTAATATATTAGTATTATTATTATAAATTTATAATATGTCAAGTAAAAAATTAAAATTTATTTTCTTTCAAATGAAAACTTCTTGTTTTTTTCATCCTTTATAACCTTTAACCACCCATGTCGTCCCAACATATCTGTCCCATTCACATAATACACATTGTCGGGGGTATTGGGGGTTGTGATTTTATACCCCATCAATTCCACAATTAAATCAGCAAATTGATGCGCCGTTGGTGTGTGAATTTTTTCAAATTTATTCAAAATAGTTTTATCAGTGTCATTTGTATAAATCATCGCAGGCACATCGGCTGCTAAATTATTCAAAATACCATGTCCATGTGCACTTGATTGCATATTTTCTTGAATACTTCCATGATCGCTAATTAAAAACACATAAAATGTCTTATGAAAATTTGCTTTTACATAATCAAATATGTTTTTTAACAAATAATCTTCATATAACATAGAGTTATCATACTCCATTTCAAATACTCCAAATTCCTTATGATTTAACTGATATTGTTTGTGTGGGCTATGCAAATTGCTTTTATGAAGCACGATAAAATTATTTCCATCGTTCACATCATATTGTTTCAATATTTCCAGCAACGCTTCATCTTCTAATGCATCAATTATTTTTTTATCAGTGTTGTAATGATGTATTTTGTCCATATATTGTGGTGAAAGGTTGTTTATTAAAGATGTGGATTGCACCGATATCCAATAGGTATTGAAGTTATTTTCTTTCGCCAATTTAAATAAATTGGATTTTTTGTATTGATGTTGCTTAAAATTATCAGGTTCCCTCACATAGTTAAAAAAACAAGGAATTGATGATGCGGTAAAGATTGCGCAAGAAATTGCCTTTGAGTATTTAAAGTTATTAGGATTATCTTTAGCAAATTGTTCCAATTGTGGCATAGTCTTATTTGCATAGCCAAACAAACTTGAATTGTGCCAATTTAAACTTTCGCCATAAATTAAGATTATATTAACATCTCTTGGTTTAAATTTTTTAATGTCATAGTCCTTATAACTCGTATTTACCGCTTGTCCTTTTGGTAAAATGTTAAACAAATAACTTGTAGCCACTTTCCAACCATTGTATAAACTTGGTCGTTCATAACTCGCCATTATTCTTGCAACAGTATAAGAATGATATGCCCTATAGGGAAAATGTGCCAAAATTACAAAAAGCAATATCCACGCATATTTTACCTTATACAACCTATCATTGTATTTTTTAACCATATAAAAAGATAAAAAATAAGGAATTCCAACTGATATAAACATTGGGTAAAATCTCCATACATCTCCAAAACTTGATTTTGCTACATCTTTAAAATTTTCCATGTCAAAAAGTAGGGAAATTACAAATGGAGTTAAACCATTGCCAAAGTATGCAAGATAGCCAAGTTGTGCCACATCAAAAAAACAAAACATACCTAATATGGCATAAATTAATTTTTTGCTCTTCGTAAAAGACAAAATGGATGCGCATAAAATGCCCCATAAGGTAGATCCTCTAAATTGTACTTGATTAATGTTGTTGAAAATTTTAAAAATATAATCATCCGCAATAAGAAAAACTCCTAATACAAAAACAAAACCCAATTGAAAAAAAATTTTAGATTTATTGTTTAGAAAAAAAATTTTAAATTTTATCATCATTATAACTTTTATAATATGACGATTAAAAACAAAAAGCAACTTTTTTTTACTCAATGCTTATTATTTCACATTCAATGTCATTCCACATTGTTGTTTTTTTATGTTTCTTTCAAATTGCCCTCTTGTTATTTTATTATATTACAATTATATATTATAAAAATAAATCATGGAAGCACTAATTTGAAAAATATATTAATAATATTAAATTTTACTTTTTTAAATAACCATATATGATATAAATATGACAAAAATTTTATCCGTTGCTCTTGCGGGGGCACCAAATGCTGGAAAATCAACATTGGTTAACTATTTAGTGGGAGAAAAGATATCAATTATTTCTCCAAAAGTGCAAACTACACGAGACTTAATAAGGGGTGTTTTCATTGAAAATGACACAGAAATCATAATGATAGATACACCGGGTGTTTTTATTCCAAAAAAGGCTAGATTATTGGAAAGAAAAATTGTAAAAACCGCTTGGAGTGGTATTAGAAGTGCTGATTTAATATGTGTTTTGTTGGATGGAAGTGAAAAATTTGCAGATAAAGTAAAAATTATTTTCGATGAAATAACCAGAAAAGAAATGAAAGCAATCGTTGTAATCAACAAAGTTGATGCAGTTAAAAAACCAAAATTATTGGATTTAACAAATGAAATTACAAAATATTTTCCCACCTATAATGAAATTTTTTATATATCAGCAAGAACTGGATTTGGAATAGATAAATTAAAAGAATATATTGTTAAACAGGCTGTCGAAGGTAATTGGGTGTTTAAGGAGGATGAAATAACTGATGTACCTTTAAAATTTTTAACAACTGAAATTACAAGAGAAAAGTTATTTTTAAAATTAGAACAAGAATTGCCATATAATATTGATGTGGAAACGGAAAAATGGGAAGAATTTAAAAATGGCGATGTAAGGATACAACAATTAATTTATGTAACGAAAGATAGTTATAAATCAATGATATTGGGAAAACATGGACAAACTTTGAAGGAAATTGGAATTGATGCAAGATTAGAAATGGAAAAATTTTTAGACAGAAAGGTGCATTTATTTTTATTTGTAAAATTAAAAGAAAAATGGATAGAAGAAAAATTTAGCGGAATGTAAATGATTTTAGTTATCTTTAATTTTTTTAATAATTGCCGTGGTTGATAATTCGGGTAAATTATTTTTCGCCTCTCTCTTAAAAAGTTTAAATTCTATACCCATTTCTTCACAAAATTTCTTTTTTTCATCCAAACATTTACTATCTTCATTGACTATAAAAATGTCAGGTTTCAATTCTTGCAAATATTTTTTAAAATTCATTACAGGCTCCGGACTATTTAAAATCACGGCATCCTTAACATATTTTATTGATTTTACCATATATAATCTAACATTTTCATCGTTTACTGGTGACCTTTTGTATTTTTTGCAACATTCATCACTACCAAGTCCCACATACAAATCTCCATAACTTGCACAAATTTCAAAAAAAAATACATGTCCTGAATGTAATAAATCATAAACTCCACTTACAAAAACCTTTTTAATCATATTAAATTCAAACTATTCATTATGTTAGTATATAGTTGTTTCAAATAAAAAACAAATTATTTTATTTAAAACACATTAATTTTTCAAAAATAAATTGACTTTATTTTTTTACCATAATAGGATAGTAAATATGGAGAGGTGGCTGAGTGGTCGAAAGCGGCTTCCTGCTAAGAAGTTGTGCTGAGTTAATCGGTACCATGGGTTCAAATCCCATCCTTTCCACCATTTATACCATCATATATTTAATACAAGATTTTATCATCCAATCACCATTTACTCTTTAAGGTAAATACAGTTTTTATAAATCCCATCAATTATAATTTTTTTTATATCATCATTCAATTTTACATTTAAATTTATATATTTTTTATAATCAATATATTCTACACCTTCAATATCCTTAAACGAAATAACTTTAACATTTTTTTCAAATTTAAAATTTTGCTTTCTTTTGACTTCATAAATAATTTTTTTATTGGGCTCATTTCTTGCTATCACATTAGCAAAATTATCACTCTTTTTCTTTTTTGGTGTATCAATAAAAATTTCACACACACCAATAACATAACCAACACTGACCGCCACAATATCTTCCGCTATTGATAAATTTTGATACAAAACTTCCCCCACACCATTTAATATTATAATTTCACCATTAAATTTTTTGCCATGATTGTAACTAAAAGCATTCATGTAAATCAATCCCTTCCTGGTCCAACTTGCAATTTTTTTTAATTGTTTAATTGGAGGCTCAATTGATGTATCAAAACAAAAGGTAAATTCACTATCTCGCTCCTTTATGAATAAAATATTTTTGCTCTCCATTATATCATCACTTAATAGTATATTATACTGGTCAGATTCATATTTTAATTCCCTTAAAGTAATTTCCTTATCAAAAAATTTATGACTATTGAAAATATTATTTTTTGATATATTTGTCATACTTGTATTGGCTTGAATGTAACCATTTGCAATAATAACACATGAATTGAAAAGTTTTTCCGGTCTATTCACGCCATCTTCATCCTTATAGGCCTCACTATATTGCAAGCAACCAAGCATTATTTGTGTTTTTTTATCTTTTGTGTAATTGGTAATTTTTTCCAAAAAATCATCGTTTTTTTTAATAATCTCTTTTGAAGGGTATTCACTTATATAACCTGTTAATGCAAGTTCGGTAAATACTAAAATTCCACAATTTTTTGCCACCGCCTCATCATAAACTTCTATGATTTTTTTATAATTATATTCAACATCACCACTTTTAAAAAATGTTTTTGCGAGAAAAAGTTTCATATTATTTCTCTTCAACCACAGGTGTTACTGTATCTGGCACCACTTCCACTAAAACATCTTTGCTTATTTCAAGCACCAATGCTTTTTCTTTTACCTGCACTACTTTTGCAAAAATTCCACCATTAGTTATAACCTTGCTATTTGGTTTTAATGCCTTAACTTCCTCTTCATGCTCCTTTTGTCTTTTTTGTTGTGGACGAATTAACAAAAAATAAAAAACCACAAGAAAAATTAACAATGGAACGACTGCAGCAATTGAATTACTGAAATTTGGAACATTCGTTTCCACTACTTCTTCTGCAAATGCCAATGATATAAACATATTTTACTCCTTTTTATACCAATATAAATATTTTAAAATTAAATTCAATTTTATATTGACTATTGAATATTAAAAATTTATACTTAAAAAAGTTGAATTATTTTTTTAATATGACGGATAAAAAAAAATTTATGTTAGAGGCAATAAAATGTTCTCAATATGGCATGGATAATAATGCTGGTGGTCCATTTGGAGCAGTAATCGTTAAAGATGGAGAAATTGTTGCAAGGGGTTGGAATAAAGTTACATCCACAAATGATCCCACCGCCCATGCTGAAGTAACTGTTATTAGGGAGGCATGTAAAATACTTAATACATTTGATTTGACGGGTTGTGACTTGTATACATCGTGCGAACCCTGTCCCATGTGTTTGTCGGCAACTTATTGGGCTGGAATTAAGAAGGTTTATTACGGAAACACGAGAAAAGATGCGGCGGACATAAATTTTGATGATGATTTTATCTATAGTGAAATTTCTTTACCAATTGAAAAAAGAAGTGTTAAAATGGAACAAGTGGAAAGGGAAGAGGCACAAAAAGCATTCCAAAACTGGTTAAAAAAACGAGATAGAACAGAGTATTAAAATTGCATTTATATTGATAATAAAAAAACCCTTTTTTCAAAGGGTTTTTATTTTTTGTTATTTTGAATAAAACTCGATAATCAAGTTATATTCTGCTTCAAATGGATATGGAATGTCACTTATAAGTGGTTTATTTAAAAATTTAACTTCAAATTTATCAGTATTAAATTCTAAATAATTAGGAGCATCTCTTTCCTTGCCTTCTATTGTTTCAGTTATTAAAGGTATTTTCTTTGCTTTATCAACCACTGAAATTATGTCACCAACATTTACCAAATAAGAAGGAATATTTATAACTTTTCCATTAACTGCAATATGTTTATGACTAACTATTTGTCTTGCAGAGTGAATGGTTGGAACAATATTGGCTCTATAGATTACAGATGCTAATCGTCTTTCCAATAAAGAAGCGAACTCATTTCCCGTATTTCCTTTTGATTTTTTAGCAATATCAAACAATGTCCTAAATTGATTTTCTTTTACATCATAATGTTTTCGAACTTTTTGTTTTGCTTTCAAATGGACACTATAATTCGTGTCTCTTCTTGTAGCGGTTCCATGTTGTCCAGGTCTAAAAGCCCTCTTTTTAAAAGGGTCATTTCCCCTACCCCATAAACTAACACCTAAACTTCTACTAATTTTCTTTTTTGCATTTATTCTTTTTGTCATTTTAAAAACTCTTTTAATAATAAATAAATAACTCAGCCTGAGAGATATTTTTAGAATATATTTATTTTTTAAAATGTCAACAAAAACAATTGTTATTTTGAATTTTAAAAAAAATTATACTAAAATTAACAACATATTACTTTTCAGCACCCATCATAAAAGACAATGACAATATTGAAAAAATATATGCCTGAATGCTTGATGACATAAAATCCAATATATGTAAAAATACCGGAAATCCAAGTTCTAAAAACACAATATTCCCAACTATTGCACCCAAAATCATGCCACTCATAACATTCCCATACAACCTAATCGCCAAAGCACAATTGCTAGATATATCACTAATTATATTCAATGGCAACAAAAATGGAGCAGGTTTTATAAATTTTTTCAAAAACCCAAAGAATCCAACTCTTTTAATACCATAAAAATATCCACTAAACACAACAATTATCGCCAATGCAGCTGTTGTGGAAAGAGAAGCGGTTGGGGAATAAAAACTTGGAATTATTGATAGCAAATTTGACATAAGAATAAAAATAAACAATGTTGCTATGAAAGGAAAAATAAAAAATATATTAACTTCACCCATTGTTTTTATTTGTTCCTCAATGGTCATTATAAGGAATTCAAAAAAATTTTGCAACTTTCCTATGTTTTTTGTGTGTGTTAGACAAATCCTTGTCATAATTGCAAAAAATAAAGCGATTGCCATAACAATCCATGTATAAAAAATCGTAGCATTTATTTTTAAAAAACCATCAAATATTAAAATACTATCAGTGCTTATATTCATTTTTCAATAACCTTTGGCACAATAAAATAATTGTATAAACTTTTTGGAGCAGTGGACATTACTTCATTTACCTTGTTTCCATCACTCACCACATCTGGATACTCCTGTAAAATCATTTGATACGGATTAATCAATGGCTCAAGCCCACTTGTATCAACATTATCAAGTTTATCCAATGTCTCCAAGTTACTATTTATCATATCTAAATACTTATCAATTTCATTTTCAGCAATCTCTAACTTCGTAATTTTACAAAGTTTGAGCAATTTTTCTTCATCAACGAACTTTTTCATATTATTGTATAATAAAAGAAAAAAATTAAATATCAATTTTATTTTTATATTAAATTTGACAAATAATTTTTCTTTTACTACACTGAGATTAGTGAAGATTTTAAATAAATTTTTCTTTTTTGTAATAAATATCGCCAACAACGATATGATG
>JAITOR010000054.1 GCA_031289855.1 Rickettsiales bacterium | reverse complement strand
TATAACCCTCGCCCATGTAGTGGCAAAAGCATCACTTTTGTATTTTTTATTTGAAATTGGAAATAAAAATATCAAGAAAAGAAAACTCCAAGGAGCCGTTATTATAAAGGACAATACGGAAAATAAACAACTTCTAATAAACATAATAATTTTTCTCATACTGATAGTATAATATATATTATTTATAAAATCAACACAAATTGAATTTATTTATTTTTCTACAACAATCTTACCCTTTTCCAAAATATTGGCAACCAATCATCTGGTTTATTGCTTCCAATTTCCTTAATAATTTCGTCCAACAAAAGCACGGTATCTGCTCTACCAGATAGCACATTAATAACATCCGTCATGCCCCTTAAATTCACCCTTGCAATCACACCACCATTATCCTGTTTCAATAAAAAAAATCGTGAACCAGGGTCGGTTGTTTTAACAAGCTGAAATTCACGTTCCGACAACATAAAAGCCGTTTTATAAACCTCCGTTGCTTTTAAATTTGGTAAATAAATTTGTGTTGCCGTTTGTTGTACTAATGTATCACTAATGCTTGATTTTGTAGCATCTTCTACTGACTGTGTAGCAAAAATAATGAATGCATTCAATTTTCTCAAAACCTTCAACCAGTCTTTAATTTTTGGTGCAAAAATAGGATTATCAATTAAAGCCCAAGCCTCATCAAGAATAATCATAGTGGGTGTTCCATCAAGTGATGAGTTAATTCTATGAAAAAGATATAATAAAACCACACCTATGCTTCCTTTATCCTTTAAAATTTCAGCCATTTCAAATCCAAAAGCCTTTCCAGTATAGAAATCAATAATATCCGATTCATTATCAAAAAGTTTGGCATGAGAACCATCACTATGCCATTGTTCTAATCTTCCAGCCAATGTGCCAGGTCCAGACATACCCATAAATGCAGCAATATTTCTTAATCGTCTTTTTTTGAATGGAAGTTTGTAATTACCGATAATTGCTTCGTTTATTTTAGATTTATCAGTTGCGCTAACAGTTTCTCCACCGCTTGTCACAAGTGCCGTTAACCATTCATTTAAAAAAGCTCTATTTTCACTTGTGTCGGCCAAAGCACATGGATTAAAGCCTGATTCCTTTGCCACATCAAGGATTGTGTATTTTCCGCCAATTGCCCTTATAAAAATTTCAGCACCTCTATCCTTATCAAAGAAAAACATTCTACAATTAAATTTTTGTGCTTGGGCACAAAGAAAATTCATTGTTACAGTTTTACCACCACCAGTTGGACCAATAACCATCGAATGTCCCACATCTCTGACATGAAAATTAAAAAAATAAGGAGTTCCTGACACTGTATTTAACACGGTGCAAGATGGTCCCCAATGATTTTTGTCAATTTTTCCACTTGGATAGTTGTGAAATGAGGCAAAAGCTGCGAGATTCAAAGTATTGATTGTAGAAGCACGACATACATAATTATAATTGCCAGGCAATTGTGCCCAAAAAACCGCCTCCATATTCATTCTCTCTCTTATGCCCGTGATACCAGAATTTGACAACTCCACCACCACCATTGATAGAGCATTTTCACATCCCTTAACATCATTGTCTAAACACATTACTGCTAAATGATGTTTACCGAATGCAAAGGTTCCTGACATTGCAGCATCAAGGGCTTGGTCAATTTCAGCAATTTGTGATACCGCAACATCTTCTGCTTGAATCATTCTTCTCTGTTGAAGTTGCATTGATGAAATGGCAATCATTCTATTAACAAACTGAAACGACTGAGAAATAACAAATTCAAATGGTAAAGTCAAAAAGCCATCCAAAATTCCAGCATTTGTGGCGGGCCTATACTCTTTAACTGACACCATTCCACCAACTTTTGTTTCAAATGGTAACTTAACTTCAAAATTTTTTGAACCAAAATATAACCTCACAATTGGTAAATATCTATCCAAATTATAACACACGTATCTATATTGTTGAGCATAACCGCAATTTACAATAGTTCCAAGGAAATACAACACTTCGCTAAATACACCTTCATCGGTTTCATTCATGCCGAGCACATCGCTTCCATAGTTAGAGAGACCATTTAAAACTCTGTTTGACAATTCCTCTAATTCACCATAGGATTCTTCCATGCTTCTACCTTCGGCATTTGGGTCGGCTTTTCGTTGTAAGGCCATTACAAGGGACGCTATTTTTGCCATACCACCAGTATCTTCTTTTCTAATTAAACTTACAAAATGTTCATTTACGAAACATTTATTTCCATCAAATTTTTCTCTCCATTCGTCATTTAATCTTTTTGTAAAAACATTTGTAAAACTTCCACCTGGAAATGCCTCTCTTTTTCGTCTAATGGTATGAAACCACATCAATAAATTTCCAGAAGCCATACCTTTCAATAAGTTATTTCTTGCATTTTTTTTAATGTCCACATCCTCATCATCGGCTGTTTCAAAGGAAAAGCCTCTAATTTTAATCACCCTTAAAAACGAATTATCCTTTAAAACTATCGTTTCGTTATTCCAAAAGGACTTATAGGGAATATACATTGACTCACTTGCTTCCCATTTATAATATTTTTCTTTTGGCGGTAAATCTACACTAAATTTCATATTTACAATCTTAAAACAAATAAAGTAAAAAATCAATAAAAAGTTTATGTATGATAAATAATTTGCTTTTTTACATTGTTTTTATATTATAAGTGTAAATATGAAAAAAATATTATTTTTTATTTTGTCAATTAGTAGTGTTTTTGCTAAGGAATTTCGTAGCAATCACTCCTATCAAGCATTAGGATTTTCACAATTACCACAAGTAAAATTTGGTGGTTACATTGATTCTATGATTGTGGGAAATACACAGGATGCCATTTATGGAGTATTGAAGGCAAAAGGATTGGAAAATAAACATGCAAGCACTATAGAAAGCGGGCATCCAGATTTTGCATTGGATTCAATGTTAAATGTAACCGTCAATGGAATAAATGATTTTGGCATGCAATATGGTGCAGTAATTGATTTAAATGCAAACACTACAAAAGCCGCATTTGGTGAATCAGTAGATGCAAAAGATGCTTATATTTTTACTCAATCTGTTTATGGAAAAGTTGAATTTGGTGCTGTAAAAGGCGCAAGTTCAAAGTTAAAGGTTGATGCTGGAAATCTCATTAGGAGCGAAAATGGTGGTATTAAAGGGAGATATTTACAATTTATAAATTTACCAATTACAGATGGAGCAAGATATATACTAATTCCACAACATCCAACGGGACATGGCGGAACGGCAGTGAATTATAATTGCGATTTTATAACATTAAAAAAATGTGGATATATGTTTTTAAATAAGTATGAAAATCTGTATGATGAACACAATATATATAACCCCAATAATTATGAAGATGTTTTGGATTTTAACGGCATGGAAAATGCTTTGAAGATATCCTTTTATGGTCCCGAAATAAATGGCGTTCAACTTGGCATAAGCTATACACCTGATACTGGAAATAGAGGTGCTGGAAGTAGAAAATCAACAAATTTGGATAAAAATGATATCGAAAATGTAGTGGAGATTGGTGGCGCTTATACTGATACATGGAAAGGAATTGGTTTTTCTTTATCTGTAACAGGACAATATGGAAAAAGTCAAAATAAAATATGCATCACGAATACAGAAGGATCAGTTGATTGTGAATCTAATTTGAATGATTTAATATCAATTCAATATGGAGGTATCGTTTCATTCTTTGGATTGTCTTTTGCGGCTTCAATTGGAGATTGGGGAGCATCTTTGCAAGAAAAAGGAAGCGGTAAACGAGGAAGTTATACTACAATTGGTTTTGGATACGAGTTTGGACCACTTACAATTGCTGGAACCATGTTCACAAGTAAATATGATGGGAAATATAGGATTCCTAATAATACTTGGGAAAATGGTTCTTTTAAATATACAGCACAATCAATAAATTTTGAGTATAAAATATCAAAATCTTTCTTTCCATATTTAGAAATTACACAATTTGCTTTTGATGTGCCGGCAGGTGATGCTTCAAAAACAAATGCTGGAATAGTTGGAATGTTTGGATTTGTATTGAATTTTTAATATGCGAAAAACACATCTTGTAAAATATATTTTACTGACTTCCATAAGAAGTAAGTTATATTATGGGATTTTTGTTTTATTATTTATTGTTTTTGGTATATCTAATTTTATAGGTTCGACCGCGTTAAGTGAAGAAATAAAAATGCAATTAGTATATTTTGCCGGTGGTATAAGATTTATAATCATTGGTGGAATTGTAATTTTTGTATGTTTTTATATTGGCAAAAGTTTTGATAATAAAGAAATAGAATTTATTTTATCAAAAAATATAACAAGAAATGAATTTGTTTTTATACTTTGGATTAGTTTTTGTATAATTGGAATTGCGTTATTATTGTCAGCAATTATATTACTTTCATTATATCAACAATCGTTTGTTGGTAATTTTTTATGGAGTTTGAGTATGGTTTTTGAAATTTTAATAGTAATTACATTTGCAATTACCATATCTCTTGCATTTAAGAATGCCTTTAATTCAATACTGTCAACTTTTAGTTTTTATTTTATATCAAGAATGTTTGGATTTTTCACATATAGTATTGATTTATCAAAATACAATGATTTTTTGAGTTTACTTTTAAAAACTCTATCAATGTTTTTTCCAAGATTGGATCTATTCGCAAAAAGCGAGTGGTTGATATATGGGCTTAATAATCCACAAGAATACTATATTATCGTAGTGCAATCTGTCATATATATTCCATTATTGATGTTTATTGCTTTTCATGACTTTAATAAGAAGTATTAAATCATTACCATTTTATTTCAAAACCTTCTTTTTTCAATTCATCTTCCAATTCTTTCTTACAAACAGTAAGCCCTTCTTCTGTCATGGCTTCACACCTTGCGGTCATTGCTGGCTCGGTGTTACTACTTCTAATCAACCACCAATCATTTTCATTCACATAAACCCTTGCTCCATCAATTTGTATAACTTCTCTATTCTTTTTTAACATTCGTTCTGCAATACGCTTTGGAGCCTCAAATTTCACAATGTCATCGGGTGTTTTAATTTTGTATTTTTTTGTCAAATATGTAATTGGAAATGTTTTTTTAATATCAACTAATGTTTCTTCAATACTTGAAAGATAATTTATAACCTTCATAGTCGCAAACAAACTATCATCAAAGTTTTTGTTTTCGCCATAATACATGTGACCTGAAGTTTCGCCACCAATTCCAACATTATCACTTTTCATCTTTGTTTTAATCGTAGAATGACCAGGTTTCCACATTAAAGGTACACCACCAAATTTTTTAATATCATTCACTAATCGTTGAGAAGAAGTGAGTTCAAAAATCACCTTTGCACCTGGATTTTCCTTTAAATATGGTCGCATAATTACATCAAGTGTTTCGTCGCCAAAAAACATTACACCTTCACTATCCATAAGTCCAACCCTATCACCATCACCATCATAAGCAATACCCAAATCACATTTTTTATCAAGCACCGTTTGTTTTAAAACTTTATATTCATCCGGCAAAGATGGGTCTGCCAAATGATTAGGAAAATTTCCTTCCACTGTGTCGAATAAATAAACGGGTTCAATGTTTGGCACTTTTCCAATTACATCTTTTATAATGTCAGCCACCACACCATTTCCAGTATCAAATGCAATCTTCAGATTCTTTTTTCCTTGTTTCAATTGTGATAAAATAAATTTTATATATTTATCTTTAATGTTTGTTTTACTAACTTCACCTTTTCCTTCTGCAAATTTTCCATTTTCAGATATTTTGCCCAATTCTTGTATATCTTCACCCCATACTGGTAAATCTTTGGTTAACATTTTAAAACCATTGTATTCACCAGGATTATGAGATGCCGTAATTATCATACCAGCATCACAATTTAAATGCCACATTGCCCAATACATACATGGAGACATTACCATACCGATATTTATTGCATCAATTCCTGTTGTCAATAAACCTTCAATAAATTTTGCTTGCAAATCTGGAGAACTTTCTCTACCATCCATACCAACCACACAAGATTTTAAATTTCTATTTCTCAATAAAGTTCCATAACTTTTTCCTATAAAATATGCATCAAGAGTTGTGAAATCAGTTTGATATACCCCCCTTATATCATACATTTTTAAAATAGATTGGGTAAATTTATGAGATTTATTATACATATAAAAACAAGTTTATTTATGACAAGATTGTATTTTATATTTTCTATTTTGTCAATATTATTTTTAACAAGTAGGTATTTTGCTGTATCCATCAACATTTTATTTCTTTTTGTATTTATTGTTTTCCTTCAGTATTAAATGAAACTAATTGTAAATCAATAATTATGTAGAGCAATTCCTGTTTTTTCAAAAAAATTACTTGTGTTTTTAAAATAAATGTTTTATAATTAGCGATATGCAACTTAAAACATTTTTCCAAAAAGCAAGTCCAATACTAAAAAAATACAAATTTAGCTTATTTTGTGTAGTATTTTTCTTACCTACAGTTAGAATGTTTTGCAATGTAATTGTCTTCAAAAAAGTGTATGGTATTATAGTTGACAATTTGCAAAATAAACAATTAACTTTGGAAACTGGTGCTTGGCTATTTGTTGTTTATATTCTTGCAAGATTTACAGGTAATATAACCAGATTTATCTTTGTAAAAAATATATATAATGTGGATGTTAAAATGAAAGAGGATATAAAAAGTTTACTCTTCAATATATTGGTTCGCAATTCTACGGATTATTTTAACAAAACAAGTGCTGGTGATTTAAGTGTTAGGGTTGATAGTGTGATTACAAATTTTGTAAGTGCAATGAATAGTTTGGCAAGTATTTTTGCCGTAGTGCTTGTGTTTATAATTATTGATTACCAGTTTTTTAATATTGATAGTAAATTGGCAATTGTATTTTTAGTATGTTGTGTGGTACTTTTTATTACCATGCTTATGCTTTCGGTTTATACAAAAAATGCTTCATTAAAAAGAACGAAGGCGGAAATTTTAGCAATAAAAGAAATAAATGATTGTTTTATAAATATCTCCACAATTAAAATTTTTGCAAAAGAAAATGAAGAGAGGGCAAATATCAAAAAAAGTAGTTTAAAAATATTGAGTGATAGTGTTGATTTATATAAAGTTAATGCCATTACTTGGTTTCTTACATTTGCGGGACTTGGTATATCATCATTCGTTTTCTTATATTTATGTTTGGAAAAAATGCTTGAAGGTTCAATAAGCACTGGAAATTTTATATTTTTAACCTCTGGTGGCATAGATATATTAGTGAATATTAGGGTTTCAATAGATAGTTTATTTAAATATGCAGAATCTGTTGGTAAAATTGAATCTGGAATAAGTAAAATTGACATTACACCAGAAATTATAGAAAAAGATAATTCGGAAAATGTTATATTAAATGAGGCTCCCAGCATCGTTTTTGAGAATGTATTGTTTGGGTATGATAAAAAAAATGTTTTTGAAAATCTTAATCTAACTATCAAAAAAGGTGAAAAAATTGGAGTGGTGGGAAAAAGTGGTGGTGGTAAAACAACTTTTGTAAAATTATTGTTACGATTGCAGGATATACAAGCAGGAAACATTAAAATTGACAACTACAATTTGAATGATTTTAAAGTGGAAAGTTTGAGGAAAAATATAGCCTACATTCCACAAGATACATTTTTATTTAACAGAACCGTTAGAGAGAATTTAGTTTATAGTAATAATAAAGCGACCAATGATGAGGTTGTTGATGCTTGTAAAAAAGCAAAATGTTACGATTTTATCACGCAGATGGAAAATGGTTTTGACACGATAATAAGCGAAGGTGGACAAAATTTGAGTGGCGGCCAAAGAAAACGACTTATAATTGCAAGAGCAATGTTAAAACATGGCCATATCTTGGTTTTAGATGAAACTACTGCCGCACTTGATGTAACGGTGGAGCAAGAAATTGTCGATATTTTGAATGAATTTATGGAAGGTAAAACCGTAATTGTAATAGCACACAGGCTTAACACATTAAAAAATATGGATAAAATAGTTGTTTTTGATGATGGAAAAATTATAGAGGAAGGTGGCTTTGATGAATTGGTGAAAAGAGGTGGAGTATTCAATGGAATGTTAAATATTGGTGGAAAATAAAACGAAGTTGAAAGTAATTGAAACGGATAAATGGTATTTAAAACAAAAATGGTGTATCCTACGAGATTCGAACTCATGACCTACAGCTTAGAAGGCTGTTGCTCTATCCAGCTGAGCTAAGGATACATTGATAATTTATAGAGTATAGATTTTTTTTTTAAAGTCAAATAAATTTTATATAAATAGTATTTGAATTTAATAATAAATTTGATTTAAAAAAAATATTATGCAATAGTTACAATATGATATTTAATATATTTAAAAATAAAAGTGCTTTTTCAATTATTGAGTTAGTGGTGGTGATGATTGTTATATCATTCTTGATTGCTGGTGTAACTTCATGTTTATATTTAATGAAAAATGCAAATTTAAGGGCAACAATTACAGAAGTTAACAATTATAGAACTTCAATTTTTACATATTATGAGAATACTGGAAATTTTCCCGGCGCTGTTGATGGAACTTTTAAGTTTGAAAATTCTTGTATTGCATGGAAAAATTTACAAGATAAAGAATTATTCTTTTCAGAGCATAAAATTAATGATTGTGAAATTATTTTTTTGAATAGAATTTATAGTATTCCCGCTAAAATTAAAGGTGCTTGGTATGCATTAGGAAATAGAGTGGTTGGAAATACAGAATATGCTGAATTCAAAAAGAATTCTATTGCATTATTTGGTGGTAAAAATAATATAACTTTTGATAATGCTACATTTTCAATTGATTTTGATAAATCAAATCTTGCTTTAACATTGAAAGATGCGTTGTATATTGATGATAAGAGTGATGATGGAAATTTGGATACTGGAGATGTGATAGGTGTTGGTTTTAATCATGATTCTTGTGGTGGCGAAGGTGGTGGTGAAAGTTTGAATAGTTTATCTTGTGTTTTATTTTTTAATTTAGGTTTTTAGGAGTTTTTATGTTAAGTTTTTTGTTTTATTTACAAATTTTGATATCAGTTTTAATAATAATTTTTGTTTTATTACAACAAACGGAGCAAGATTCTTTGAGTGGAATTGGTGCTGGTGCAAGTCAAAAAATGCTTTCAAAAAGAAGCACAAGCACTCCAATATCAAAGGCAACTATGGTATTGTTCGTGTTGTTTATGTTAAATTCTTTATTATTGGCAACAATTTCCGCCAGAAAATCATCCAACAAAAGTGAAGTTGAAAGATTTGCCACAGAACAAGCAAAAGAAGAAAAGCCCACAATTGAAGATTTAAAAGGTGCCACTGATTTATTAAAATTGCCTAATGTTAAATAAGTATGAAAAAATATTATTTAAAAGTATATGAATTTTGTAAAAAGATTTTAATATGGTTATTTTTAGACTCAAAAGAAGAAAATAGGACCACCGCAAAAACCATTAAGGATTTATTGATTGCGCTTGTGGTGGCGACGATTATAAGAAGTTTTTTGTATGAACCATTTTATATTCCAAGCGGTTCCATGAAACCTGGACTTTTAGAGGGTGATTTTATAATTGTTTCAAAATATGATTATGGTTATACAAAATATTCATTTCCTTTTGCAATGTTTCCATTTGATGGTAGAATTGGTTTTAATGAAAAAAAAGTCATACGTGGAGATGTGGTTGTTTTTAGAATTACAAGTGACCCAACAATTGCTTATATTAAACGACTCATTGGACTCCCAGGTGATAAAATACAGGTAAAGGAGGGAGTGCTTTACATAAATGGCGAGAAAATTGAAAAGGAATATGCGGGTGAATTTGTTGAAACGGAAGGAAAGAAACTTGTGAAAGGTTATAACGAAATTATTAATGAGCATAAATTTGTTGTTTTGGATATTGTGGAGGATGGTAGGGCTGATAATACTCAAATTTTTGAAGTGCCAGTTGGATATTATTTTTTCATGGGTGATAATCGTGATAATTCGCTTGACAGCAGATTTACGGAAACTGGTTTTATTCCGTCGCAAAATTTGATTGGACGAGCAAGATTTGTTTTCTTTTCAAAATGGGGAACAATTTTTAAAATTTGGAAGAATGTAAGGTTTGATAGAATATTTAAAGTAATCAAATAAACTAATATAGTTTCATTAATTGTTTTTTCATTATATTCACAATTATTCTTTTCTTTGAGTATTCAATTAAATAATTAATATTTATTTCTTTATATACTTCCATACTTTACACTTATGTTGTATAATATAAACATGATTATAATGTATATGTTGGATATGTGTTGCATATTATTAATTATTGATTGTTTTAAAAACAAAATTTACTTAATAAACAAAACCCTGCATTATTTAATACAAGGCTTTGTTTTAATCACATTATTATAATCACAATATTATAATCACAATAAAAATTAAAAACATAATATTATGACCTGAATAAACCCCCTCTTTTTGCATTTCCAATATCACAGGTCTGCGTCAATCTCGTATCGAACGCTTGATTCCTTTTAAGAAAAAAACATTTACCTTCTTCACTTGCAATTACCTTTCGATATGCTCCAGTGATGTTTTCAAAAATTTTTTTTGCTTTTTCTTTCTGTGTCATC
>JAITOR010000048.1 GCA_031289855.1 Rickettsiales bacterium | reverse complement strand
TTATATGAAAGTCATACATAGTGTAAATACAACAGATATAGCGAGCAATCTTAAGAGTCCATTTTATTATGCGGAAATTTTTGATGATGGAAGTGTATATAATTACAATTCCTGTCCCAATTATTTCAAATGGACATCAATAGGTAATATATATCAAAATTCTATAAACGAAATATGGAATTCAAGTAAAGCGCAATTGATTAGAAAAAAAGTTCTCAAAAACAATTTTTCAGAAAAAAATATTGCAATATATAATGCAAATGCGAGTCAAACTCTAAAAGAATTGGAGTTTGTTGACGAATTATCACAACCAAATGTAATAATGCCATTGCCTAAAATTGTTAAAATATCACATGACAAAGAGTGTAATGTGAAATGCGTTACCTGCAGAAAAAATATTATTTGTAATACAGCAGAAGAATTAAAAAATTTGGATGATAAAATTGAAAAATATTATCTACCATTATTGCAAAATGCTGATTCGGTGGTTTTGAATGGAATTGGAGATACATTGGCAAGTAGACACGGCAGAAAATTGATTAAAGAAATCGTAAAAACATATCCAAAAATCAAATTTTGCTTACATACCAATGGTGTTTTATGCAATGAAAAACTTTTGACTGAGTTGGAAATTATTGACAAATTATCAATTATTGAAATGTCTGTACATGCTACCACAAAAGAAACTTACAATAAATTTGTGTTAGGTGGTGACTTTGATAAAGTAATCGACAACTTAAAGTTTTTGTCAAAATTAAAAAATGATAACAAAATAAATGCAATTTTGCTAATTTTCGTAATTACTAATTTCAATTTTAGAGAAATTCCTGAGTTTGTCGAAATGGCAAAAAAATACAGTGCAGAAGTAATTTTTTGGACATATAGTAATTGGGGACAACAAACAATGGAGCAAGAAAAAGAATTTCGAGTGTTTGATAGAGAACATAAAGAATATGAGAGTTTTAAAAAAATATTAAACGATAACAGACTAAACGATAAAATCGTACATTTAAATTATTTATTAAACAAAATAAGACTACAATAATCCCATTTCTTTCATTATCTGTTTAATTTTATCTCTCGTTTTATTTTTTGCTTCAGTTAATGGTAGTATTTAATTTGACATTAAAAATTTATTTTGTATGTTAAATACATGAGTGATTACAAAAAATTATTAGAAGCAGGATCCGAAGCAAACTTGAAAAATATAGTAAAAGATAAATTTTTCGGTAGTATCAGCGATGTGAGTTTTGACTTGAATAACATAGATTTTATTGGCAAAAATATAACATTTGAAACAAAATATAACTCAAAAACTACCCCTGAGGATATGTTGGCGCAACTGATTGCAACACATAAAAGACACAACGAGCCATTGAAAAAATATATTGGTGCATTTAACGAATATTTTATATCTTTTTTGCCGAGCGAAGCGGTCAAAGACCAAATTGATAATTTGGATATAACTTGGAGCGAAATTACTCCATCAAACCTAACGCCAGAGGTTAATAAGAAAATTACGAAAATTTTACCCCTTGGATACTCTTTCAATTTTTCAATAGATAGTAAAAAAATCAAGGACTATTTAACTAAAATTGAAAAAAATGAGCCGTTAGAACAACGACAAATTGCAACAGAGGAGGAGGTTAAACAAACCATTGTGGAACTGAACAATAAACTGCATAAAATAAAAACTATAAAAGATACCGAAAGGAGTTTATTATTTGGAGCGATTATGATTGCTCTGTCACGATTTACGATACAATCCATATTTACAGCGGAGATAAGTATTTTAGAGCAACAAAAACAGGAGATAGACAACAAACAAATAAGCGAACAAGAAAAGGACATAAAGAAATATAACGCCGAAAGAGACAGCGTGCAACGAATCTCTAACTCCATATTTGATGTGGTCGAAGAACTAATTGAAAGTAAATTAAACAACTCATCAAAACAAAAATGGAAAGACGAGTTTGTTTTTATAAGAAATTTAGAACTCAAATTAAGCGACTACAAGGAGATTATAGATTTAATAAAAGATAAGATTTATGAGTCATTCAAGGTGGGACAAAAACAAGATGTCTTGGGAAAGGCGTATAAAACTTTTCTCTCAAGAGCGGGCAAAATTGACAATAAAAACATAATCATAACTCCCGACCACATCAAAACATTGATGGTAAAATTAGCCCAATTAAATAAGGACGATGTGGTGTTGGATACCTGTATGGGAACTGGCGGTTTTTTGATGGAGGCAATGGAAGTTATGGAAAATTTACCCAATGCTGACAAGGAAAAAATACATAATTCACAACTTGTAGGTAGTGAAATTGATACAAAATTATTTGTCCTTGCTTGCTCCAATATGTTTTTACATGGCGACGGCAGGAGTTTATTATACGACAAAGACACAATTACCGACGACATATCTTTTGAAAAAGGCGTTGGTTTTTTTAACTATATTAAAGGGTTGAAGCCCACAAAGTGTATTATAAATCCACCTTACGAAAACACCTGTTGTTTTGATTTTACAAAACAGGCATTGGATTTTTTGGAGAATAATGGAAAACTGGTCGTGATTATAAAAGAAAATACATTTTCAAAAACAAACGCTAAAATTGAAAAGTTGCTGGCGAAGAATACATTGGAATTTTATATCAAAATGCCTGACGACCTATTTAGCGAGCAGGGCAGGAGTGTTTCAACTGCGATTTTTGGTTGGCTCAGCGGACAACCCCACCCAAAAGATAAATATGTTTCTTTTTATAACCTTGTGGATGATGGTTTTGAAAATATTCCCCACAACGGCAAAATTGATCGCGGAAATTGGCACGAAAAGGAAAAGGAAGTATTAGATGTTATTTTGAATGGCAAAGTTATTAGTGCTCGGAGCAAATTTTATAAAGAAAAAATCTATACTGAAAAGGGTGAGTTGTTGTCAATCTATCCCAAATTTCAAGAGTCAAATAACGAGATTTACCAGGAGGATTTTGAGGTAGCAATTTTTGACTACTTTGTTGCAGAGCAGGGATTTGGGGGGGGGGGAACACTCGCCAAGTCGCTTAAAGAGATTGACAATAGAATTATTAAAAAATGGATTATTCGGGAGTTGAAAAAGTGATAATGTATTTTTATACTCATAAAAATATGAATATGGAACTATTTTTACTCCATACTAATAAAAAAAATTGATTTTTTATGAATAAAAAATTATAAATACTTTATATAAATAAAAATATGAATATGAAACAGGGAAATTATTTTAAGGCATCTACAGGTTATATGGCGTTTGAACCATCAAAATTACCGGTTGCAATAGACCTCAATAAGGTTGCTTTGAATTTAGAGCAAGCGAATATGGCACTCGGTGCTTTGAATGTTTTAGATATAGTTGCACCAAATTATCAATTACTAATAAAACCATATATAACAAAAGAAGCCTTGTTATCAAGTGAAATAGAGGGCACCCAATCAACTTTGAGTGCTGTTTTGGCAGAAAAAAAAGATGTGTCCGATGATATGAATATAAGGGAAGTGCAAAACTACCAAAAAGCCATAGAGTATGCCATAAACAGCGAGTTGCCTTTATGTAATAGGTTATTACGGGAAACGCATGCAATTTTAATGAAAGATGTGCGGGGAGGAGAAAAGGCAAAAACTCTTGAAGGATACGACATACTTAAAGAAATCACGGGCTTCAAAAGGAATAAAAAATATTGCTTCCGCGAGTATATTGAAATATTGGAGAATGACAATGAGTGATAGAATACAAAATATAATAGATAGAGTAAAGCAAGGAGATAAGGTAAAGGTTGATACGAGGGAATGGAAGGAGTTTATTATTGGAGAGATATTTAAGGTATCTAAATCTAAAGCCTATCATAAATCAGATTTAAAAATAGTTGAAAGTGATGCAGATAATAGTGTCCCACACATATCTAGGACGGCTCTTAATAATGGTATAGATTGCTATGTAATAAAAGAACCAAATATGAGAATCGAAAAAGAAAATGCTATAACATTGGGGGCGGAAGTGGTTACTTTTTTCTACCAATCGCAGCAATTTATTTGTGGAAACAGCATTAGCATAATAAGACATAAAAATTTAAACAAAAATACTGCTATATTTTTGTGCTTTGTTTTTAAGTCTGCTTTTAAGCAATTATACAATTACAACAATTCGTTAT
>JAITOR010000014.1 GCA_031289855.1 Rickettsiales bacterium | reverse complement strand
TTTTTTTAGTTTTTTAATTTTTTCCAATTGCCCCGTCAAAAAATTTTGCCCCCCAAATCCAGGATTTACTGACATAACTAAAATTAAATCAATTTTATCAATTATATATTCCAAAACATTCTCGGGTGTGGTTGGATTTAAAGCGATTCCAGCTTTTTTACCAAGACTTTTTATATGTGAAATTGTTCTATCCAAATGAGTCACTGATTCATATTGAATTGTTATGATGTCACTGCCGGCTTTTACAAAATCATCAATGTATTTATCAGGTTCACTTATCATTAAATGTGTGTCGAATGGTATTTTTACAAGATTTCTAATATCAGCAACAATTTTTGCTCCAAAACTTATATTTGGAACAAAATGTCCATCCATAACATCAATATGCAAACAATCAGCACCAGCCTTTTCAATTGCCATCACCTCTTCCCCTAACTTTGCAAAGTTGGCAGATAAAATTGATGGAGAGATTTTAATCATGAATTTTCCTTTTTTTTCTTGTTATAAAATAAATAATCAAAATAATTGGTGAAAATATAACCAAATTAAAAGTCAAATCGATGGCTCTTTCTTTAAAGATAATTGCATTTTTTATGGCATCATTCCAAGAATTTTTATAATTCCAATTGCTATAAATTTCTGGACTAAAAGATATTGAAATTTTTGTAAAATTAACATTTTTATTAATATTGGCAATAGTCTTTTCAAGTCTTGCAATCTCATCCTCAATTTTACTTAACTCTTTGATAATTTCTATCTGCTCCCTTGTATCTTTGAAAGCATTATTGCTTATATTTTTATTCACTTCTCTAATGTTTTTACCCTTCACAACTTCACTATCCAAATTTTCCATTTCTCTGTAAAAATCAATTTGCTCTTTGGTTCCTTTCAAAAGATTACTTATTCTCTTCTGTTGTAAAAGTAATTTTTCAAGTTTAGATTTATTGTTTTCCTCTTGCTCCGTAATATTGTAACTATTATTGTTTTCACTTTTTATGTTCCCTATTGTTTTAGTGAATATCAAAAATTGTGGCATGAATTCAGTTGAAATTCGTATCACGTAGTTATAATAATTGTTATTTGAACTAAAATTGACAATTTCACCATTAAATGCTTTTATTGTATTTTTTAAATCATTGTTAGTTTTTTCCACATCATCAACACTGAAATCAAAAGTATAGGTTTGTATTATATCATTATCAACCATTCTCATCCTATCCAAAAAAGGTCTTGGAACAATCTGTTCTTGTTTTTTGTTGTTAAAAAAAAACACCAATGCTAATAAAACAAGGACAAACAAAATGTTGTTTTCTACAAAATTTTTTATTTTTTCCATCAATATATACTCAATACATTATTAATCCTATTTCGTTGTCCATTATCAATATCTTCCTGTTTTAAAATTTGTTTTAAAATTTCACGACCTTGCTCTATATTACCCCGTTGTATTTCAAACAACCCTTCCTGCTCCTGCACCATTTCAACCAATGGATTGTTGCCTTGTTTTAATTCCACTATAAGTTTTACAATTTCATCATATCTTTCCGTCTTATTTATCAATATATTAAGGGCACTCACACCGGCAAGATTTCTCAAAAATAAATCGTTATTTCCCATTTTATAAATTTCCAACAATATTTTTATTGCATCCTCAGTCTCCACCAATTCTGCCAATCTAATTCCAGATATAGTTTTTATGTTATTGTTTGCTTTTTTATTTGTATAAATTGCGGAAAACATATTTTTAGCCTTATCTTTTTCAGTGTCAAATAATTTGTTTGCCTTATAATATTCCGTTATAAAAACTTCATTTCTGTTTTTTACAACATTAAAATACGTCAAGCAAGCAGTTAACACGAATATAATAAAAAGCACACCTGCAACAATTTCTATCATCTTTTCATTCACAAAATCCAATACATCATCTATGGTAAATTTCACTGCCATTTCATTATTTTTTTAATTTATATTTATAATAATAAATGTTAAAAAATAAAATGCAATACAATAGAGTAGATGAGATATTATTAAAATAAGATTTGTCCTTGATAAACCAAAGTTGAGCAAGAAAGAGGAATATTCGTTGATATGTATTGTTTTTACATGTTCTGTCAATTGTAATATAATTTTTAAATAATAACTAATTGTTGCATTATTAAAAAAAAGTTATATTAATTAACTATTAAACATAGCAATATTTATATGAAGATATCTTTTATTGGAGCGGGGAGAACGAGCACAAGCACTTGTTATTTAGTGGGGTTGTTATCTATCTTTACCGAGATAGTTTTGCTCGATACTGATGAAGGAAAGGCTGTTGGCACAGCAATTGATATGGAGCAAGCATTCGCCCTTGCTGGCAAAGGTATAAATGTTAAAGGAACATCAAATTATGATGATGTGAAAGATAGCGAAGTTATTATAATTACTGCTTCAATTCCCAATTTTACAAAAGAAACGAATGCACAAGGTATTGACAACGGCGGACAAACTTTACGAGAATCAATGTTGGCCGGTAATAAAGAAATAATAACTGATATAGCAAATAATTTGAAAAAAATTGTTCCAAATAATGAAAAACAACCACTTATAATTGTTTTAACAAATCCTATGGATATCATTTTAAGCACATTTTTAAGAGTGGGAAATTTTAACAAAAAACGAACAATTGGCAGTGGAAATTGGTTAGATGGTTCAAGATTTAAATATTATTTCTCAAAAGAATTCAATGTATCTCCTGTAAATGTGGAAGTTTATGCTGTGGCACAACATGGGGCAAAAATTGTATATCTTTTAAGTCAAACAAAAATTGAAAATGTGCCACTTTTTGAATATATGAAACGAAATAATATTTCAATGGCTAAAATTGATGAAATTGTAGAAAAATCAATATTGGGTGGTCAAGAAATAATGAAACATCAACATGGATGGAACAGCACAGTTTGGGCACCTGGTGTGTCATTATTTGAACTTGTGGATGCATTCATAAAGGACAAAAAAAAATTAATTGTGGCTTCCGTTTGGTGTAATGGAGAATATGGTGTGAAAAATTTTGCCTTCGGTTGTCCTATTATTTTGGGTAAAAATGGAGTGGAAAAAATTGTAGAGTTTGATTTAAATGATGAAGATAAGGCAAAATATGCCGAAAGTTATAAATTTGCAAAAGAATTGGATGAAAAAAATAGGTAAAATTTTATTTATATATGTTGTGTTTGGCATTTGTTTTGCAAATGCTATAGAGATAAAAGTTGGTATTGCAAAACAGGTACCTTTTACTTTTTATAATGAAAAAACAAAGAAATATGTTGGTTTTAATGTGGATATTTTATCAAAAATATTCAGTGATTTTGATTTTGAATATACTTTTATACCCATAGATATTGAAGATTTAGTGCCGAAATTGAAAGGAAAAAAAATTGACATTATCGCTTCTTATGTGCCATTAAATGATAAAAAATTTGTATATACGGAACCTTATTATAGTGGTGGATATGGAATTTTTGTGGTGGAAGGAAATAACGCCATAACAACCTTTAATGATTTGATGGATAAAAAAGTCGGTGTTATAAGCGATAGCGAGGGTAATAAAATTGCCAACAATAATACAGATAAAATAGGACAAATAGTGGAATTCAATAATTACGATGGCCTCTTTAAGGCATTAAAGGCAAATCAAATTGATGCTACAATTGATTTTATTGATACATTTAATTATTTTGTAGAAAGTGCAAAATTGAATGTAAAAAATGTGGGAGAAATTATAAATATACAAGACATGCAATTTATCTTGAATGATAAATTTTTAGCAAAAAGAATTGATAAAGAAATAAAAGTGCTTAAAATAAAAAGATGGTATCATAAAATTTACGAAAAATGGTTTAATGCAATAATCGATGAGGATATATGAGTAAACTTATTGTGAATATTTGTTGCCTTTTCATTTTCAAAAGAAAAAATAGACATAGATTTAGAGTTAAATATAACAACTTATCATTTAAAAAAATAATTCAAGAGGGAATAGATAATATAAAAAACTTGAAAGTATTATTTGGTGTAAATAAAAAGTTAGAAGTGATTAAATATGATGGAAAAAATTATTTTTTAGACAAGTTATCCATAGAAATAAAACAAACTTTTTTTAAAAGTGAAATAGATTATGAAAATAGAAAATATAATAATACATTTATAGTGAATATTACAAATGACAATATGTCCGGTCTAACGGATCAAATTTTTTATTCACTTTATTGCATAGAATTAAATAAAAGATTGAATGGAAAATATAAATTTATTTTTCTAACAGGTAAAAAAAATGGTTTTAGAAAATACATTTTATCACATTACAACAATTTAAAAGATTATGTGGATTTTGAAATTATGGAAGAATTGCCAAATGAAATAAAATATTTATACGAAAAGTATGAATTAACTTCTAATTTATACAAAATGGAACAAATAAAAAAACCTCCATTGTTTATAGATACAATGTTGAGAGAGTTCAAATATATAAAAATGGGGGGGGGGGGGGCGTTTACACTGACCCCCCCTCTAAAAAAATCCAATGAAAAAAATTTAAAACAAATAAAATAAAAA
>JAITOR010000006.1 GCA_031289855.1 Rickettsiales bacterium | reverse complement strand
ACTGGTTTCTTTTCAACTGGTTTCTTTTCAACTGGTTTCTTTTCAACTGGTTTCTTTTCAACTGGTTTCTTTTCAACTGGTTTCTTTTCAACTGGTTTCTTTTCAACTGGTTTCTTTTTAAATACTATTTTTAACGGCTTTTCAAACGTTTTTTCAATCGGTTTTTTAACATTCGCCATACTAAATTCAAAATTGATACATTATAATTAACATTATATATTATAAATTATATTTTTGTCAAGTAAAAAATAAAAAAGTTGTTTTTTTATTATTTTGTAATAACAATACCTAGTATGGGATTTTTTAAAAAAAAAGATAAAGAATTGAATGTAAAAGGAGAAGACATTGAAGGTAATGACTTTGATTATGATGATGAAAACAACGAACAAAGTGAAAACGAAGATGATAAAAAAGATGCCAATTTAAAGGGTGGGTTTTTTTTAAAGTTTTTTTTGGTTTTTTTTATAATATTAGTTGTTGCAATTGTGGTTGGAATTTTCTACATACAATCCTTAATTAACCCAAAACTTTTCACCGATGAATTGAATAGAAAATTTACGGATGATTTAATAACAACAAAAACAACTATTTCTATAAAGGGACAAAGTGAATTTAAATTTTTTCCTCTACCGCACATAATTTTAAGAGATATATCAATTGATAGTTTTGTGAGGGGAAAGTTTATAACCAGTGGTGGCATAGGAGAAATTAAAGTTTTTCCGAAGTTAAAAGAAATTATGATGACAAAAAATATCATTGTGGAAAAAGTTTCGTTTGACAAAGTTGATGTTATAGTGAATGAAATGAAGGAAAAACTTATAGAAACTCCAATCATTCTTAAAGCGGACGATAATATCACTTACACAATTGTCAATAGTATTGTAAAAATAACTGGTTTATCTTATCAAAGAGAGTTTGATGCTATAAATTTAAATATTTTATTCAACAAAAAGAAAGAGTATTATTTTAGTGGAAGCATGCTTTCAAACAAGCAGACATTAAATTTTGATGGTGATTTAAAATTTACTGGCGATGGAGAGGGTTTTGATTATTTCGAAGGCAAATTGAAAATGGAGTCGCAGGCATTCAAGGTGAATGCTACGATTACGGGCAAGGAAGATTTGAGTTTATTTGCAATAAAATCGAATGCGGATATAAATACCACACAACTTTTTGTTAAAACAATTTTCAATACTAATGATTTTTTATATAAAAAAATTATTGATAACTCAGCCTTAAAAATTGTGTTAAATTTAGACTACTCAAATGAAGTTTTTTCGATTAGAAATTTGAGTATTATAGGAAAAAATATAAATGGTGAAATTGATGGTGTGATAAATTTAAAAAAAGATAATAAAAATTATATAAATATAGCATTTATTACTCTTAATTTAGACATTTTGATGGATAAAAATATCGCAGGAAACACCGAAATGCAAATGAGTGACATATATTTGTTTAACAAAGAAGCATATGTATTTGAAACAAAACCAGAGCCACTTTCGAATATTGAAAAAATTTTAGCAGAAAATACAACCATTTTTAATGTTGGAATGCAGGAACTTGTGTTGAATGATTACAGAATTAAAGATTTTTTTACAACTTTTTCATTTACCAATAAAATAAAATTTGAAACATTGTCTTTAACATTGAATAATAGTCATTTTTTTAACATTGATGCGGGGCAAAAATTTTATTTCAAGGGCGATAACATTAATGTGTTTTTAAATCAAAGTAAGGAAAAAACACCATATTTTGTAAGTGGCTTTATAAATCTTGATAATTATAACAAAATTTTGATTACCAATATAAAAAGTAAATTTAACGATATTACTTTTAAAAGTGATATTGAAATACAACTTGATGGCAGTAAGGGAGTAAAATTTTTGATTGTTGACGTTGTTTTTAATAATTTGAATTTGCAAAAAATATCTAATTTTTTAAAGATTGATACAAAAGATAAAACGATGACATCGATTGCTCTAAATATGAACAATTATTTTATAAATAGTTTTTATAAATTCAAAATACATAATTTGACTGATAAAAATGGATGGTTTGACAGGGATTATTTATTTACCATTATGACAATGAATAAATATATGTCAATTTATGATATAGATTTTAATAAAAAAATCGAAGGAAATGTTGTTTTTAATACTAAAAATGAAATGTTAAAATTTGACATGAATTTATCTTTCAATAATTACGAACATAAAGGGGACATTGATTTTATTGAGGAAATTTTTAATTTACCACATTTTGAAAATTGGTATGGAAGTGTTAATATTGACATAAAAAATTCAAAATATAAATCTTCTAATTTGAAAAATGTAAACATAAAAACTAATATTAATAATGGAAATTTTATTTTTGAAAACTTTGATATAGAGGGATTTGGAGGAAAATGTAATTTGTCCGATAGTTTTGTGGACTTAAAATATCAAAAAAAGATTAATTTTTCGTTTAAGAATTGTTTGTTGAAATTGGAAGAAAGTTTATATTTATTGACTGGAATGAGAAATATTTCTGGAGATTTTGGATTAGGGGTTTTGTTATATAGCGAGGGAACAGATATTACAAATTTTAAAAATAACTTTTTACTTAAAGGAACTTTTATTGGAAATTCCATAATAATTAAAAATTTTGGCCTACAAGATGTAAGTGAAAAATTGTTTAAAATTAAATCTGATAAAAAATTATTATACGAAATAAAACCTTTGGATTTGCTTTTTGAATATGGAAAGGAAACAATTTTTGAAAAAATATCTGGTAGTGTTTTGTATCAAAAAAAGACAAATACAAGTGAATTTAAAATTGTTGTGCAATACCCATTATACAATGGAAGTTTTGCGGGAAATTTGGAATTTTTCCCAAGTTATTTGTATATAAAAATGAGTAGTGGTTTTAATTTATTGGCTGGCGATTTGAAAAATTTAATACCATTGACAATAAGTATCAATTTTGATGGAGAAACTGGAACCACATTTGGATATTCCACAAATCTGCAACAAATAAATGATTATATAGATAACTTAAAATCGATTACCCAAAAATAATTATTTTTTTATTATATCTCTCGCCTTTTTAAAAGTATCTTTTAATCCTTTTGAAATACCATTTAGAGTTTTTGATGGGTTTGGTATAAATCGTTCAATAATTGTTTCATTTCTGTTTGGATCGTCAAATATCATTCTTGTTCCCGTTAAAAAGTCATGCCCTATAATTCTCTCTTTGTTTAAGAATATTATATCATACCAAAACATGATTACAAATACAAACAAAGTAAACAAAGTTCCATTTATATATATTATTCCATATTGAGATAAGAAAGATTGAACCAACAAAAGAAATAGTGCGAACCATGGAAATACTATGGCAATTGACCTTGCAAAAAGTTGAAAGATATTTGCATTTTTTCCATTGCTTGAAATCACATGAACCTTCATAACAACTTGTCCTATGCTTGCCATTTTCCATAAAAAACACACAAAATTATACAATACTGACACCAAAAAAGCACCACCAATAAACCACATACACTCTTTGTAAAATTGATGTTCCAAAAAATATACCACTTGTTCTTTTTGCAATTTTTCTAAAATTCCAAACTTTTCTTTTATTTCTCTCACAAAATTTATAAATTTATCTTGCAAACTATATTTTAATACAAAGTGCCCATAAATTGAACGAACGATGTAAACGATAATTAAATCAATTAAAAAGGCTAATTCTCTTGCTCTTGCAGTTGCTGGCAATTTCTTTTGGATATTCAATTCTACAACATTTGACATACAAATAAAGTGTTATTTTTGTTATAATTGTATAAAAATAAAAATAAATGTCAAATATGTATTATTGGATAGTGAATAAATATTATATTAAATATTAAATAAATTATAATAAATTTGACTTTTTTGTTTAAACTTGATACAATCAAAAATATTTAATTTATTAAAATTATATGACATATGCAGAAAAACCCTTTATTATAAAATGTGTTCCAACATTTATTTCTTTATTGGCAATTTGGCTTGGAATTACCGCCATTAATATGGCAGGTAATGGTGATTTTGGTATTGCTGCAGCCGAAATGTTAATCGCTGCTTTTCTTGATGGAATTGATGGCAGAGTGGCTCGAGCATTGGGTGTTGCAAGTGAATTTGGGGTGCAGATTGATTCTCTTGCTGATGCAATAAATTTCGGTGTTTCTCCTGCTTTTATAGTATATTTTTGGAGAATGAATGAGTTTGGAAATGATAAATTTGCTTGGTGCGTTGCATTGTTTCTTATTTCTTGTATGGTAATTAGACTTGCAAGATTTAATGTTGATACCACCACAAAAGATCAAGACGACCCTTTGGTAAAATATTTTTTTAGAGGAATGCCTGCTCCTGCTGTGGCTTCAATGGTTATATTACCTTTGGTCATAAGTTTTCAATTTGGAGAAGGATGGTGGAGTGAACCAATTGTGGTAATTCTAAATACATTATTTTATGCATTATTTGCTGCGAGCACAATACCAACTCCTTGTTTTAAAAAATTACATTTGAATGGAGTTTACAATGGAATTTATAAAACTGTTTTTTATGGATTATTTGCCTTATTATTTGTGGGTTTCATACCACAAGTACCATTTACTCCTTGGTTTGCTTTGATATTGACGGGTGTTGTGTATTTAGTAACTATTGCAATATCTATATTTGCCTACATTAGAATTAAAAGAAACAAAGCATCATAATTGTTTTTTTTAAAAAGAATGGGTTTCATTTTACAAATATATCTCTAATATTTCTTAAATGCTTGATTTGGTATGTTGTTTTTTACAATATTTATTCTTTCAACTTCTTTTTTGAAATCATCCAAATTACTTCCTTTTAAGTTTATTACAGGCAATGCTTTAACTCGATTTGGATTTATTCGTTTACCATTGTATATAACTCCAAAATGTAAATGTGGTCCAGTCGAACGACCTGTCGTTCCAACGTAAGCGATTGTTTGTCCCTGTCTAACCTTTGCGCCAACTTTAATACCTTTTGCAATACGACTTGCATGCGCATATTCAGTTTCATAACCGCTTTGATGTTTAACTTTCACGTAGTTTCCAAAACTTCCAAAATATTGTGCTTTTACAATGGTTCCATATCCTGCTGCAAAAAATGGTGTACCGGTTGGAGCAGCAAAATCCTTACCTTCATGTTTTTTTGTATAACCTAATATTGGATGTTTTCTGTAACCAAAATTAGATGAAATTCTGGCACCATTTATTGGCGTTTTTAGCAATGATTTTTGAACACTTTGGCCTTTATTATCATAATAAGCATTACTAAATTTATACATATTATAAAGCCTTCCATCATTGTCTAATGAAGCAAATAAAACATCCCCTTCTTTAACTTTTTTTTCATCTTCAGTGGAATACGATTCAAATAGCACTTCAAAAATATCACCCTTCCTTAAATCTCTTTGAAAATCAATATCAAAACTAAAAATTTTAATAAATTCCAGCATTATACCTTGTGGAATACCGGCCTCAATTCCACTTGCAAAAAGACTATCGTTTATTACAACTCTATATTTCATCAAATTTTTTGAAAGTACAATTGTGTTTTTATAAGATTTATAATTTCCATCCTTTTCTAATTTAATGATTATCTCATTTACATTATCATTTGCATCAAATCGTACTTCCTCAATAATGACTTTTTCTTCTATTTGTGAATTTTTATTTTGTGAAATTGCAGTTTTAAATTTAATGGTTAATATTTGATCCGATTTCAATCTTGTGGTGTTAAAAGTTTTTTTTAAACTTGTAACAATTAAGTTTGCATCATTGTTTGACGCTCCAATTGTTTGGGTTAAAATTTTAATTAAAGTATCACCACCAATCATTTTATATTTTAAAACCTCGTAATCTTCAATATTTAATGGGTCATTATGGTATGGAATTATGATTTTTAAAGGTTGCAATTCTTCTTCGGTTTTTGAAAATAAAAAATCATTTTTTATCAAAACTGTAATAAAAATAATCACAAATGTAATAAAAATAATTAAAGAAACCACAAGAACACCTGTTTTAAATAAATATTCCTGTTTAATTTCCTGTTCGTATTTACTTTTTACATCATTAATAATTTTTTTTATTTTTTTTATAAAAATCATTTGCAATTATTTAAAATTTATTGTATAATATAATTAACAATAAAAAAGTCAATTTAATAATTATGAAAAATATAAAATTTGAAGTGGGCGAGCATTGTATATACAAGACACATGGACTCGCTAAAGTGCAAGATATTCAGACAATAGATTTTGCTGAAGTTAAAAGCAAATGTTTGGTCTTATATATCGAAAGAGATAAAATGACAATATTCGTGCCTATGCAGGAAGTTGAAAATGGAAATTTGAGAAAAGTTAGCAGTGAAGAACAAATAGATAGTGTTTTCATCGCATTAACTGATGGTGTGAAAAAAATTAAAGGAATTTGGAGTAGAAGAATTAAAGAATATGAAGATAAAATTAATTCTGGTGACGTTATGCAAATTGCAGAAGTTATCAAAACTTTAACGAGAGACATTGATGAATCTCAAAGAGCATTTAGCGAAAGAATGATTTATGAGGAAGCATTGTTTAGGTTGGCGGGAGAAGTATCTATCGTAAAAGGAATTTCAATGGATGAAGCAAAGTTAAGAATAATCGAAATAGCAAAACAAAAGGTTTATTTCAAAAATACAGAAGATCTTGCATAATTAATATTTACTTGATTTTATTATATTTGGTGATATATTAAATATGTATGAGTGAAACAATTTTTGCACCATTAACTTTAAAAGGAAATTGCAGTGTTTTTGTTATTAGAATATCAGGAAGCAAAGTAAGAGCCTGTTTATCTGCAATTGGTTTGAAAAAAGATTTGGAGCATCGTAAAGCCACTTTATGCAAATTGCAACATGATGATAAAGCATTGGATGAGGCATTAGTAACATATTTTCAATCCCCAAATAGCTTTACAGGTGAGGATGTGTGCGAAATAAATTTACATTGTTCCACTTATATTATAAAAAAAATTTTTGAAATCCTATCTAATATTGATGGAACAAGATATGCTGAGAGAGGTGAATTTTCTAAACGAGCATTTTTAAATGGTAAAATCGATTTAATGCAAGCAGAAAGTATTGCAGACTTGATAAATAGCGAAACAGAATTGCAACATCAACAGGCAATTAAGCAATTGCAAGGTAAAAATTCTATATTTTATAACAATTTGAGGGAAAGAATTGTAAAAATTTTATCATCATTGGAGGCATATATTGATTTTCCAGATGAACATTTACCAAAAGAAAATATAAAAAAGCAAATTGATGAAATAATAAATTTTATTGAAAAAAACTTGAATGATGAAAAAGTTGGAGAAAGAATTAAAGACGGTTTCAAAATAGCAATTATGGGCGAACCAAATGTGGGAAAATCAACATTATTGAACTATTTAGCAAAACGAGAAATAGCGATTGTTAGTGATATTGCAGGAACAACAAGAGATGTAATAGAAGTTCACTTAGATGTAAATGGAATTCCTGTAATTTTATATGATACGGCAGGCATCAGGGAAACAAATAATGTTATTGAAATTGAGGGTGTTAAACGAGCAATTGAAAAGGCGCGACAGGCAGATTTAAAAATATTATTAACAAGTCCCGATAATATGCAACTAAATAAAAAAATAATGGAGTTAATTGATAACAAAACAATTATTGTGAAAAATAAATGTGATTTGGAAGATGATTTGAAACTGGAAATAACGAGTGTCACAAATAATGACATTATTCCAATATCTTTAAAAAACAATATCAATATTGATATATTTATCAAAACATTGCAAAAAAAATTAGAAGACATAATATCGCCAAATATTGATATAACAATTACAAACGAAAGATATAGAAATGAATTGAAACAAGCGTTATTCTATTTAAAACTTGTAAATTTTAATGAGCCATTGGAGATATGTGCTGAAAATATAAGGATTAGTGCAAAACATGTTGGGGGAATTACTGGAAAAATAAGTATTGATGAATTGTTAGACAATATTTTTAGCAAATTTTGTATTGGAAAATAAAATTAAAAAAAATTGCAAATTATATTTTTACATATATTATTTTGTTTATGATAAGATTTAATAAACAGAATAACAAAATTTCTACCACTTCATCGTTTTATTATAATGAAGAAATATCATTTTATGTCTTGATTCTTGGTAGTTTAGCAAGTGGAAATACACAAATTTTCAATATTTCAAAAACTGAAAAAGTGTTGAATTTGATAGGAATTTTGAAGCAGTTTGGTATTAAAATTGAAATTGATGGCGATAATATAATTGTTGAAGGCAAAAATAAAAAGTTTGAAGAACCAACAAATATTATAGATGTAAAAAACTCAAAAGAAACATTATATTTGCTTGTGGGTTTGTTTGCGTCTTACAATTTTAAGTTGTTTTTTAGAGGAGACAATTCTTTGCAAAACTTGAATTTAGATGATATTTTTTCTTGTTATAGCGATTTAGATGTTAAATTTATAGCGAGAAATGATAAAAATTTGCCCTTTTTGATGTATGGAAACAAAAGTATTAAACCTATTAAAAAAAACGTTTTAAATCTGAAAAAATCCCTATTACTAACCTCTTTATCAAGTGGTAAAAATATAATTATTGAAAAATCTTTGCAAGCAAATTATTTGGAGAATATGTTTAAATTTTTTGATGTTTATTTTTCCGAAAAAATAGATACAAATAATTGTTTGGGAGATAACGTAACCAAAAGAATTTCCATCAATAGCAATGTTGAAATTTCAGGAAAAGAGATAGTGATTCCAACTGATGTGAATTTTTTAAATTATATTGCAACTCTATCAATCATTATTCCTGATTCAAATATTACAATTCCAAATGTATTATTGGACCAATTTAACGATGCTTTTATTAGAACTTTATTTGATTATGGTGCTAATATTACTCTTTTAAATAGAAAGATAAATTATGGTTATAGTGTGGCAGATGTTTCGATTAAACATAAGTGGTTAAAAACTGCAAATGTAGTGATAAACAGAATTGACAAAATAATAAATGAGTATTATTTATTGTTTTTAATTGCGAGTGTAACTGGCGTGTCCACAAGAATACAAGGAATAGAATATTTGGAAAAGAATGATAACGAAAATTATAAGTTTATGTTAAATTTGTTAAAGGATTTAGGTGTTAATTATACGGAAAAAAATGATATCTTATCTATCAATGGTAAAATTGCTAATCTTGACCACAAAATAAATACTACTGACATAACAAACATCAACCTTTTGCTTACGTTAGGTGCATTTGGATTATTTTTGAATAACAAGGTTGAAATTAACGATGTTATAATAGAAAAAAGATATCCTAATTTTGTTGAAAATTTAAAGTCAATTGGAGTTGAAGTGGAGTGAAAAGGATTGGAATTATAGCGGGAAATGGTGATTTGCCAGCAATGGTTATAAAACAATGTGAAAAAACAGGAATTGAACCATTTGTTGTTATGATAAAAAACTTTGCTGATTACGAAAAATACAAAAAATATACCAATACGATTGTGTCTTTTGGGCATGTTGGAAAGACGATAAGTTTTTTTAAAAAAAATAATGTAAAAGAAGTAATTTTTGCGGGTGGAGTAAAAAAACCGAATTTAAAACAAATTTTGCCAGATTGGGCTGGTTATGGTTTGTTTTTTAGATTATTAAAAACCAAATTACAAGGTGATGATAGCATTTTGAGGGAAATTATAAAATTTGCCGAAGAAAGGGGTTTAAAAATTATTCCCGTTCATAGTTTTTTAGGACAAAAAATAGCACCTGGGAAAGTTGGACAAGTAAATATTCCAAATAACGATTATTTGACAGATATTGATCTCGGTGTTAAAGTTTTAAAGCAACTTGGAACATTGGATATAGGACAATCGATTGTCATACAAAATGGAATGGTCATCGGAATTGAATGTATTGAAGGTACACAAATACTTATTGAAAGATGCAATAAAATCAAATATGAAAAGGGACGAAAGCCAATTTTGGTAAAAATGAAAAAATCTGCACAAACAGATAAAGCAGATCTTCCCGCAATTGGAAAAAATACAATAGAACAATTGAAAAATTCAAATTTTGCCGGTGTGGTGGTTGATTGTGATAATGGAATCATTATAAATCAAAGTGAAACCATTGATTTGGCAAATAAAAATAAAATTTTTATTTACGGTTATAGGGAAGTTTTATGCCAATAGAAATGATGATTGTTACATATATAATCAATTTTTTCAAATTTATGCTAATTGTATTTTTAGGTTTGGTTATTGCGGCAATTATCAGGGGAAATGGCTAATGAAAATATATATTAAATATTTAATTATGAATTTTGTTAGACCATTTGTGGTATCAATTATTACGATAGTAAGTATATTTTTAAGCATGAGACTATTAAAATATATGTCATTTTTGGATAAATTTAATGCAGACTTTTATAATATATTAAAATTAACTTTTTATGCATTGATTCCAATTTTGCCGATTCTATTCCCGCTTATACTTTTTATAGTTGTTGTTTTGGTTTATAATAAATTTATTGAAACAAGAGAACTCATTATTTTAAAAAACATTGGACTTACAAAATTGCAATTATTAAGGCCAATTATTTATTTATCAATAATTATTACTATTTTTTCGTATTTTTTAACACTTTTTCTTATACCAAAAATATATTACAAAATATCAAAAACAAAAACCAGAATTCAAAATAATATGTCAGTTTCAATGATAAAGGAAAATAATTTTTTTACATTTGGAACATTTACTATTTATGCCTCAAAAAAGGAAAATGAATCTTTTGATAATATAATTATTTATAATGTCGATGACAATAATAGTTTGTTACAAGCCAAAAAAGCAATTGTTTTAAATAACAATATAAAATTTATAAATGGAACATTGCAAGAATTTTCAAAAAATAACAAAGAGCAAAAAATTTTATTTTTTGATGAATATACTTTATCAATGAATGAGTTTTTAAATTTTGATAAAAAAGCAAAAACAGAATATACAAGATATTCCATGCCAACACAACAAATATATGATATAATTAAAAAACAAAAATATGGTAAGAATTGGGCAGAATTTTTGGGCAGATGCTTGTATCCATTGATGTCTTTATTGATACCAATATTATCAGGAATTTTAATAGTTGACTCCGGATTTAATAGAATTTCAAATTTAAAAAATTTAATAAAAATATTTACAATTTCAATATCTATTTTTGTTTTGATGTATTTTTCCTTATCACATTTAGAATCTGGTGTTTTATATTTTTATTTATATGCAATATCAGTTTTTACATTAGGGGGTGGAATTGTATATTTGATAAGGGAGTAATTTTATGCAATATCCAACTTTTGATATTGCGAAAGTTAGTAGAAATAGAGTTTTTGAGGGGGAAATGGCAAAAAATATCCTATGTATGAGATAGCGACAAGGGATATGAAATGGCAAAAACATAGAATGTTATTGATGTGGTGGGGAGGGGGTTATTACGTTTAAAATATAGCCACAACATGTCTTTAAAGTCCATTGCAAAGAATCTTCTTGAAAATCCCCTATAATTTGCACAACCTAGAGTATAGTATAGGATTTCTATTATCATATGTTTTTTATAT
>JAITOR010000013.1 GCA_031289855.1 Rickettsiales bacterium | reverse complement strand
AAGATGTGGAGGAAAAGGGGAGAAGATGTGGAGAAAAGATGGAGGGTGAGGAGAAACAACTAATCTCCCCCCCACCATATAAATAAATAACATGAGATAAATAAATGAATAACATGAGATAATAATAATTTTCATCTTTATACTTCCCCAATTATTTATTTGTGATATAATTATTTTATATACATAATAAAATGGAGGGAAAATGACTTAATTATTTATTGACAATATTAAAATAGGATATAATATTGACATATAAATTTATCTATTTTGTATGAAGATAATAGACAATTTGAACGAATTTATTGAAAAAGTTGATAACATGAAAAAGGTAAATCCTTTGGATTTGTCCAGCGATCAAGATTTGTCAATTGCAATTATGAACTTGATTAGCATTGAAGAGCATTTGTTTTTTAGTGGCGCGAAAACACAAGACAATTCTTTTTACGAATTAATAAATCCAATTAGAGAGGATAGGAAAGAACTTTTAAAAAAAATAATTAAAACCTATAAAGGAGAGGTGTGGTGCATTTCAAAACACTTACTTGCAGGTTGCATGCGACTTATGGAAGTTGGCACGAAGGCACTTGGTGCAGGAAAAAAGGAAGAGGCTTATAATTTTTTTGAAAAGGCCTATAGTTTATATACTCTATTTTGGGGATTAAATTTAAATTCCATAGGTGAAAAAGAAGTGAAGGATAATGTGAAAAAATTGGATAAGGAAACTGCTGATAAAATCGAAAAAGATGTTGAAAAGGTTGAAACAAAAGCAGATATAAAAGAACATACCGGAACATTTGGAAAGTTAAAAAATTTTGTATCAAAGGCAATTGATTGTTGTATAGAGTAGCCTATGTTAAATGTTATTTTTGATTTTGATTCCACACTTGTTAAAAATGAAAGTTTTAATGATGTTTTGAAACTTGCGTTGAATGGTGATAAAGACAAGATAAAACAAGTGGATGAAGTGGTGGATAAATCTATGAATGGTTTAATCACAACGAAGGAATCTATGGATTTTAGATTGCAAATTGCAAGTTTAAACAAAGGCATGATGGAGCAGGTTATCGATGAAACTGAAATTACCGATGGTATGTTGAATTTTGTGAGTAGTTTAACAAACAGAGCCAATGTTTATATTGTCAGTGGTGGTTTTAAAGAGATGATTGTTCCAATAGCAAAAAAGTTTGGTATTGAAGAGCAAAATGTCTATGCGAATGAATTCATATATGATGATGACAAAATTATTGGTGCAAAACAAGGTATTTTATTGGAGCCGCAAGGTAAATGTAAGGTTATTGATGGCTTAAAATTACAAGGTAAAAAAGTAATGGTGGGAGATGGTTGGACTGATTTGGAAACTTATTTGCATAAATCTGTTGATGTTTTTGTGGCATTTTATGGAGTAATAAAAAGAGATAAAGTTGATGCAAAAGCAGAAATAAAAGCAAATAATGTAAAAGAATTATCAAGTATCATTGACAATTTATAAATACATTGTATAAATGTTATTATGACGACAAAAGGCTACATTTCTTCAATAAATGGCAGTGTTATAAAGGCAATTTTCAATGAAAAATTACCAGATTTGCATAATAAGTTGAAGTCTGGAAAAGTTGTGATTGAGGTGATGGAAATTTTAGATAAAAATGAAATTCTTGGGGTGGCTTTAAATTCTATTGAAGGATTGTCGGTGAAAGATAAAATTATAGACACGGGTGGACCTTTGAAAATTCCTGTTGGTACTCAATTACTGGGAAGAATGCTTAATATTTTTGGCGATCCAATCGATAACAAAGAGCCCATAATAACCGAAAAGCAAAATTCAATTTACAAAAAGAGTGAGACTTTGTCAAGTCATGTGGTGCAGAATGAAATCTTTGCCACTGGAATAAAGGTTATTGATTTGTTATGTCCTCTTGAAACTGGTGGAAAAACTGGTCTTTTTGGTGGTGCTGGTGTAGGAAAAACTGTGTTAATTACTGAACTTATAAACAACAAGTCTCTAAATTATTCAGGTGTAAGTATTTTTTGTGGAATTGGTGAACGAAGTAGAGAGGGTGAAGAATTATATCAGGAGATGAAAACTGCAGGTGTGTTGGATAAAACCATAATGATGTATGGGCAAATGAATGAGCCAAGTGGTACAAGGTATAGAGTAGGGCATTCTGCTGTGACAATTGCTGAATATTTTAGAGATGAGAGGAAGGAAAATGTTTTGTTGCTTATTGATAATATTTTTAGATTTGTGCAGGCTGGTAATGAAATATCTAATTTGATTGGAAAAATACCATCTCATGTGGGATATCAATCTACACTTGCCAGTGATATTGCAGAATTAGAAGAGCGAATTTATGGCACAAAAAATGCCTCAATAACCTCAATACAGGCCGTATATATACCAGCAGATGATTTTACTGACCCGGCAGCAACTCATATTTTTTCGCATTTATCTGCATCGATTGTCTTGTCAAGAAAACGGGCATCACAGGGATTTTATCCTGCTGTGGATCCGTTGAATTCTGCATCAAGTATGCTTTCTCCTGCTTTTATATCAAAAAAACACTATGATTGTGCAAGACGAGTAAGGGAAATTTTACAAAAATATGAAGAATTGAAAAATATAATTGCAATGCTTGGATTGGAGGAATTGTCAACAAAGGATAGAACCACTGTGGCAAGGGCAAGGAAATTGGAGAAATTTTTAACACAACCTTTTTTTACCACTAAGAATTTTACAGGAATGGATGGAGTATTTGTGCCGATAGAAAAAACCATTGAAGGTTGCAATAAAATTTTGAATGGAGAAATGGATGAATATCCTGAAAGTGTGTTTTACATGATTGGTGATATTGATAGTATAAAAAATCAAACTTAACATGATACCGATTAGTTTTTTTGTAGATAAGTTGTTAAAACCGATATTGAAGGATTGTAATCCATCTTTGTTGGTGTTGCAACGAAATTGGGAAAATATCATGGGAAGCAGTTATTGTAAATTTTGTAATCCTGAAAAAATAACATTTCAAAAAAATAAAAAAGGAGATGGCGTTTTGTATGTCAAGGTTTTTAATAATATTGCATCGTTTTATATTGTAAATAATGTTGATATAATTGTTGAAAAAATAAATGTTTTGTATGGATATAGGATTGTAAAAGATATTAAAGTAAAACAAGATCCAAAATTGGTTTTATAATTAAAAAGTTCAACATTATTGACTTTTATCTTTTGACCACTTATGATGAAAGTTATAGTATTATAAATTATTATTTTTATGAAATTTATTAAATTTAACTTCGTCAACCCAGAGAGAGAGAGAGAGAGAGAGAGAGAGAGAG
>JAITOR010000046.1 GCA_031289855.1 Rickettsiales bacterium | reverse complement strand
GAAATAATAATAAGAGAGAGCATTTGAGTGGTTATCCTCAAATTTATCAAAATCATGCCGAACGGCTCGTCTAACTAACTCCCAATCATTAATTTTGAATGGAAATTTATTTTTGTTGTTTTCAAGTAAAACCATCAAATTTACCACAATATTATTGTGCCATATTATACTTTTAATATGCAATTTTTTAGCCTCTTCCATACTATCTAACTTCTATGTCAGCACCAGTTTTTTGGTCCACTGCTTTATAACTTAATTTTGGTTTTCTACTAAAATCAAAACCAATAAGTTTGAATTTGTATTTTTCACCCTCTTTTAACACATCTTCAACTTTATCAACTCTATTGTTCGCCAATTGAGATATATGACAAAAACCATCTTTCTTATGGCTTTCAGGAAATTCTATGAAAGCACCAGATTCTACGATTTTTAGAACCTTTCCTTCATATATCTTACCTACCTCAACATTAGGGTTGAACTCACCCTTGTTGTATTTAATTCTTTTATTATCAAATTTCTTATCCATCTATTGCTACTATTAACATTACAACTTGCATTGTATTTTTTTTAATTTTTTTGTCAAATAAATATTTATAATATAGAAAAATATTTCTCCCTTTATTGAATGTAATCAACTTTCATTATATATCCGCTTACACCCATTTCTGTATTTTTATTGCCAACCTCCAATTCCCCCTTCACGGTAATTGCATCATATAGTAACTCATGATTATCAATGTAAGTCTTTGCCTTGATATAAATTATTTGATTTGCTGGTGGTGGAGGTGAATGTATACATGCCCCAAAATATGGTACCACAAAAAATTCTTTAAATCCATTTTGCCCATAGTCAAGTGGAGAAATATACCCTTGAATTTCCACCATCTTTTTGTCCCATTTCTTATCTGTTGGCGCATCATCCAATATTCTTTGTATTTCTTTTTGCATTTTTTCATCATCTTCCTCTAATTTTTCCCAATTAATTTTTGCAAACTCCTTTTCCTCATTGTAATTGACGGGTATCAAATCTTTCCATTCTATTTTTTGATATTTTGCGGCAAAAATATTTGTGCTTGTAAACACAAGAAATATAACGAGCCAACAACTTTTTATGGCAGGAATTAACATAACTACAATTCCCATAATAAAAATTTTTACCACAATCCAGGTCTCTTGCAAAGTCCAATTCCATTCTAGTAAAATTCCATATTGAAGCATGATTGAATTTTTCAAAAACATAAATGAAATAAACAAAATTACCACACCAATCATTATACCAACGACCACAACAAATAATCCTTCAAGTAAATATAGTATACCAATATATTTTGGACTAGCACCAAGCATTCGTAAAACTGATATTTCCTGTTTTCTTTCATTCAATCCTGCTAAAATCGTAGCCGATAGTCCCAACAGGCTACAAAATGCCACTAATGCCGATATTATTGTCAAGGTTTTTTCTCCAATTGACAATAAATTCCACAATTCACCCAGTGCCACACCAGGTAAAATGGCAGTCAATGGCTCTTTATTATATTTATTAATTTCCCTTTGTAAAGAAAAAATTTTTGTTTTATTCTTTAATCCAATTAACAAGGCTGTATATTGTTTTGGTTGTCTAATGCCACTTGTAAAGCCTAAATGTATATCATCCATCGCCTGTAATGTTATAAAAATACTTTTATCAATAGGTGTGCCAGTGGATCGTAAAATTCCAATCACATTAAATTTTTCCTCATGTTCCACGACTTTGCTATGGGAAATTTTTATCATTGAATTTACATGATATTGCATTTTTTTTGCCACCTCATGGCCAACAATAACACCATATTCGTCTTGAAAATTACTGCCATCTATTTGTAAAAATTGTTCATCTCCATATTTATAATGTTCAAAAAAATCATTATTAGTCGCCACAACTGGAAAATTTTTGTGATTGTCGCCCAAAGAAATTGGCACACCCCACTTTATATAATCATTTTTCATGATATGTTTAACACTCTCACCACTAATATTATTTGTCGCACCTCCTAAATGAAAAATTGAGTAAAGAATAAGTTGTATTGAACTTCCCCTTGCACCTACGATTAAATCAGTTCCTGATACAGATCGTAAAAAACTATTTTCAGTTTGAGTTTTAATTTTACTAATTCCAAGTAACAAAATTGTTGAAATAGTTATGGAAAATACAAGCAAAAACAAAACGAATTTACGATTTAAAGCACTTTTAATGGAAATCTTTAATAACATATGCATAATCCTCTTATCACTATTATAATGTTGCGCCAATATAAAGTCAAATATCGTTTATTACTCCATCTTTTATTTCCACAACTCTATCAAACCATTTCATTAAATTTTTATCATGGCTGACAAATAATAATGTTTTATTTTTACATTCATTTTTTAACAATTCCAAAAATGCATCTTGTCTCGAATTATCAAGTGAAGAAGTAGGTTCATCTGCTATAATTAAACTTGGATTGCAATACAAGGCACGAATACAAGCCACCCTTTGTTGTTGTCCCACAGATAATTTATCCGCCCTCTTATCCCATAGATCATTAGTTAGTTCTATTTTTGCAAGCATTTGTTCCAACGATTTATTGGATATTGTATTTGAAAATTTGCTGGGCAATACAATATTATCTATAACCGACAAATATGGTATCAAATTAAATTGTTGAAAAATAAAACCAATATTTTTGTTTCTAAATTTGTCCTTTTCACTTGCTTTCATGTTTTTTAATTCTGCATTTAACACTTTTACACTACCATTTTGATAATTTAAAATTCCAGCAATTATATTTAACAATGTGCTCTTTCCACTACCGCTTTCACCTGATAAAAATACATGCTCTCCATCTTTTATGCTTAAATTTTCAATATTTAGGGCGGTTTGCCCTGAATATTGAAAAATCAAATTTTTAATTTCAATCATTTATTTTTATCACCCCATCCTTCTCCAATTCATAATATTTTTGCGATTTTTTACCAACCACTTGAATTTTTAGTTTTTTGACATTTGGGAATTCACTAAATATTTTGATTTCCATTGTTGAAATTTTAGAACATTTATAAGAATATTCAACCTCTATATCATCATGTTCCTCACCACTCGGGGAATATTTTTCCAATTCAACCGATTGTAATTTACAACTTGGTAAAACAAAAAAGTTTGCTTTTTTTAACTTTATAGACATCTTTTTCACTTCTTGTTCTTCCTCATTATTTTCAGGTTTATGCTCAAACCCTAAAAAATCGTCAAAAGGTGCATCTATTTCGATGGAAACATTATTTTTTTCAACCACAACATTAATGCTTGAAATTCCATGCTCATGTTTATGTTCTTCCGCAAATACCGTGCTTAACAAACATAATATTAATAAAAAGAATACGACTTTTTTCATTTCAAAACCTCCCTCATTGAATATATACCACTTGTCTTGTCTTTAATCCATATGGCAGCCTTTATTGCCCCATTGACAAAAATTTGTCTTGAACCCGCTTTATGTGTAAATTCAATTACCTCATCAGTTCCCGCAAAAATAACACTGTGATCACCCACAACACTTCCACCTCTTAATGTAGCGAATCCAATTTCATCCACTGCCCTTACACCCACTATCCCTTCTCTTGAAAGTTTTTTTGCCCTATTAAAATCAAGTTTTTTGCCACTCGCAATTGCTTCACCAAGCATTAAAGCCGTTCCAGAAGGAGCATCTTTTTTATTTCTATGATGCATTTCAATAATTTCAGCGTCATAATCACTACCCAAGATTCCAGCCACATTTTCAATAACATTCAAAAGTAAATTTACACCAATACTCATATTTCCTGATTGCACAATCGCAGCAGTCTTTGAATACTCTTTGAGTTGTTTTTTATCTTCATCAGTTAAACCAGTTGTGCCAATAATTAATTTTTTACCTTTTCTTGCGGCAATTTCAGCACATTTTAAACTTACAATGGGAGTTGTAAAATCAATTACAACGTCGCAATCATCAAACAATTTTTCCAAGTCATTGGTTATTAAAATTCCAACTTTATTTTTTTCGCCTATAAAAGTTCCAATGTCTTCATTTAAACCAACATCATTTAAACCAGCTAAACCACCACCGATTTCTAAATTTTTATTGGCAATGACTTCTTTTATCAGCGCCTGTCCCATTCTACCATCAACACCTGTAATTCCTACTTTCATATAACCTCCTTTTGTTTAGTTTATTTTGCTATTGGAGCAATTGTAAAAAATAATTTTTTTCCTTCCATCTTCGGTTTTTCCTCTATCTTTGCTATAGTTTCCACAGATTTCATCACCCTATCAATAATAAGTTGTGCATTTTCGCTATAAGTAATTTCCCTACCTCTAAACATAAAATTAAATTTAACTCTATCACCATTTTCAATAAATTTAATGGTTTGTTTAAGTTTAGTCTGTAAATCTCCATCACCTATATTTAATGATAATTTAATTTCTTTAATACCAGCGACCTTTTGCTTTCTTTTGTTTTCAGCCGCTTTTTTTTGTTCTTGATATTTCAACTTACTATAACTACAAATTTTACACACTGGTGGTCTTACACTGGGTGATATTTCCACCAAATCCAATCCAGCCTCTTCGGCCATTTTAAGAGCACTAAATGTTTGCACCACACCCACCATATTTCCATCTTGGTCTATCAAGCGAACTTCCGGCAACCTAATCTGCCTATTCGTTCTTAACTCATTTCTATCATTGTTGTTAATATTTGCCATAATCAAATAATTTAATATACTCTTATTATATGACAGATATTTTTAAAACACAAATAAATATTTTTTTGTTTTGTACTTCCATAAATTACTATTATAGTATATAATTGTTTTAAAATAAATAAAAGGAAAAAATGACTTAAATAAATAATGGCGGGAATTACGGGACTTGAACCCGCGACCTTCTGCGTGACAGGCAGACGCTCTAAACCAACTGAGCTAAATCCCCTTTCCCTATTAAGGAATGGTGGGTGCTAAAGGATTCGGACCTTTGACCACCTGCTTGTAAGGCAGGTGCTCTAACCAGCTGAGCTAAGCACCCATACATGAACTATATTAAATATAAAAAATAATATGTCAAATAATTTTAATAAAACAATTATTCCTTGATTTTAATATATTTCCATTTAACATACTAAATATATGAAAAAAATATTTTCAAAAAGTTTTGGTTGTCAAATGAATGTTTACGATTCCAACAGAATTGTAGATATCATGAAAACAGAAGGTTATGAAGATACACAAAATATTGCGGAAGCCGATTTGATTGTTATAAACACTTGTAGTATTCGTGAAAAAGCAAAGGAAAAGGTATTTAGTGAAATTGGAAGAATTGATGAGGTTAGAAAAAAGGATGCGATATTGGTAATTGCAGGTTGTGTAGCCCAAATGGCCAGTGATGAAATTAAAAAAAGAATTAAAGGTGCAGACATTGTAATCGGTGCTACAAATTATCATAAATTACCAGAAATGGTTAGGAGTGGAGGTGGTGTTAAACTTGATTTTTTAGCAAAAGAGAAATTTAATAGCCTACCACAAAACAGGATAATTAAGGGTGTAAGCGAATTTATTGCTGTACAAGAGGGATGCGATAAATTTTGTTCTTTTTGCATCGTACCATTCACCAGAGGCAGAGAATTTTCAAGAAATTTTAGTGATATAATTGATGAGGCAAAAAATTTGGCCGATAATGGAGTTAAAGAAATTACTCTATTGGGGCAAAATGTGGATAACTATAATGATAATGGAAAAACACTTGCAGACTTGATATTTGCCATCAATGACATCGATGGAATTAAGCGAATTAGATACATGACATCCTATCCAACACAGGTGGGACAAGATTTAATTGAGGCTCATGCCAATGTTACAAAACTTATGCCGTTTATACATTTACCCATACAAAGTGGTTCAAATGCAGTATTAAAACGAATGAATAGAAGATATACTGCAGAACAATATTTGAATGTGGTGGAAAATTTAAGAAAAGCAAGACCTGACATTGCGATATCTAGTGATTTTATAGTTGGATTTGCTGGTGAAACCGATAAGGATTTTGATGACACGTTAGAATTGTGTAAACAGGTCAAATTTTCATCAACTTTTTCATTTAAATACAGCATTAGACCTGGCACAGCAGGAGAAAAAATGAAAGAACAGGTGGATGAAAAAGTTAAGGAAGAACGATTGCGAAATTTGCAAAATTTGTTAAACGATATGCAATTGGAATATAACAAAAACTTTGATGGAAAAGAGATGGAAGTGCTAATCGAAAGCTTATCAAACAGAGAGGATGGAACATATTTTGGAAAATCTCCTTATTCGCAAACAATTGTGTGTGATAAGGGTGCTATAGGTGAAATCATAAGAGTTAAAATTGATAAAGTTGGAATGAAATTATTAGAGGGAAAAAAATTATTTTAATTTTTCCTTTTATATAGCATTTAAAATTTCAAATCATTTCAAAATGGAAAAGTCACAAATCTCTCTCCCCTACCCTAACATCTCTCAATCTTGTATTTCCTTACTTAAATCCAGTGCTTTTTTGATACTTACATCCATATTATAATATTTATACTCACCCAATCTTCCTAAAAAATATACATTTTGAGGCTTTTCATCAATATATTTATTATATAAATCTTGATTTTTCTTATTTGGAATCGGGTAATATCTGTCATTTTTATCAAGTACATATTCCTCACTGTATTCTTTTGAAATAATTGTATGTTCTGGTTGCACTTTATAAAAATTTTTATGCTCTATAATTCTTGTAAAATCATAATTATTGGGATAGTTAAAAAGTACGTTATTCTCCCCATTTTCTCCACCATCAAAGTAAGTCGAAGGATATTCCTCATCCTTAAAATATACACTCCTATATTGCAAATATCCATATTTATAACCAAAAAAATCATCAATACTTCCCGTATATATAATTTTATCAAATTTCTCTTTTACATCCGAAAAATTTGTATTCAATTTAATTTTTATATTCGGTTTATCTAAAATATTTTCTATCATTTTTGTGTATCCATCAATTGGAATTCCTTGATATTTATCTTGAAAATACCTATCATCCCTACTTATATATACTGGAACCCTACCACTTACCTCATTATCAACTTCATTTGGCTTAATTCCCCATTGCTTAATACTATAATTTAAAAAAACTTTCTCATATATATAATCCGCCAAAAATTTCAAATCCTTATCGTTCTCTTGCATAAAATCCAATATAGTTATTTTTGTATTGTAAGGGTATTTTTCAAGTAATTTTGTTTCCAACCTTTTTGCTAAAGTTTCTGGAAAAACCTTATACAAAGAATTAATATTAAATGGAATATTACATTGAATACCATCAATCAAAGCGTCAACTCGATGCATATATGTATTAAATGTGGCAAATTGCTTTACAAAATTCCATACATCTTCATAATTTGTATGAAAAATATGAGCCCCATATCTTTGAATTAGAATATCATTTTTTTTATAATCATAACAATTTCCACCTATATTATCTCGTTTATCAATAATTGTAACATGATTTTTATCCGCCAATTTATTGGCAATGGTTGCTCCAGAAATTCCTGCTCCTACAATTAAAATTTTCATACATATCATCATTGGTTATATAAATTATATAATAAACAAATTAACGAATTTTGCAAATTATTTTTTGCTTTTATAAATAAACATTATATACATTAAAATATAAACATAATTCTAATTTGAATATGAAAAAAATTTTAATTCTTTTTTTACTATTGACAAATGTTGTTTTTGCATTAAGTCTTGGTGATTTAACAAAACAAGTAAAATCTGCAACTGCTGGTGGTGGCGGTGGAGAATGTGCTTTAAGTAGTGTTTTTGATGATATTAAAAAATCTACCCAAATTGAAATACAAAAACAATTAAAAGATATTTCATCTGATTTTAAGATTGAAGCCATGAGAAAACTTGATAATGTTAAGGATGATTTACAAAAAACCATAATGGAAAAAGTTGACAGTGATGTAATAGGAAAAGCAAAAAATTTAGTTAACAAGGCAGATATGGCTTTTGAAAGTGTTATGGGATATGTTGGATATATAAAAATTGTGGCAATTATAACAATTTTAGTTTTAATTTCGTTTATAATCGTGTTGACACTTTCCATTAGAAGGATTAAACATCTTATAAAAATTAACCAAGAAATTTTGGTTAAAATTAATAAATTAGGATAATTATGAATATACAACACTTAATGAAGCAGGCTCAAAGCATGCAAAAAAAAATACAAGAAGAAACTGCGAAGTTAGAACAGACTGATTTTGAAGGAAAATCTGGTGGCGAAAGTGTAAAAATTGTAATGACTGGCAAAAGAGTTGTTAAAAAACTTATATTGGACGATGAATTATTAAAAGACAAAGAAACATTAGAAGATTTATTGATTGTTGCAATAAATGATGTGAATGGTAAGATTGAAAAGGCTATAAACGACAGCACAAACAATGCAACTGGTGGAATTAAATTACCATTTTAATTTTATATATTTTCTTAAATAAAATCACCCTTCTTGTGGGAAGGGTGATTGTTATATTTATGTAAATTTTATTTAAAATATTTCTTGTGTATCTTCTTTTGTTCTCCACTTTTTTTCATTTCTTTTAAAACATCATTAATTTCTTTTAAAAATTTTTCATTACCTTTTGCAATTCCAATGCCGAATTTTGATGGTTTAACTAAATCGCTGATTGATTTTATTTTAACTTTTTGTTTTTTTGCATACTCTTGTGCTAATGTTTGATTTTCAACAATCGCATCCACACCGCCACCTTTCTTCACTAAATCTAAAAACATTTCGTTTGCAGCATTAAAAATAACCACCTCATATCCATATTTTTCAGCATTTTCGTTCACATAATCAGCCTGCACAGTTCCTAATTCAGCACCAACTTTTTTGCCCTTCAAATCTTTTAAACTTTTATATTTATCCCCTTCCATCACAAAAACCCTTGAACCAGTTTCGTTATAATTTTCACTAAAATCTATAACTTTTTTCCTTTCGTCATTAATGGTAAGCCCAGAGACAACCAAATCAACTTTACCCGTAGTCAAAGAAGGTATTAAACCTGAAAATTCCATATTTACAAATTTCACGGTATGTCCCAATTTTTTAAGAATAGTTCTTGCTATTTCTGGGTCGTAACCCGCTATTTCTCCCTTTTCATCAATATACATAAAAGGAGGTCTAATTGGAGAAATTGCGACTAAAATTTCTTTCGCATTTGATAGGCTAAACATAGTAAAAATCATTACTATACTTACGATAATATTTTTCATTTTCATAAAACTTTTTTTTATTTATTATTAATATATTTTGCATTTTATTAAAAGATTATCCAACAAATACACCACCCACCACAGATAAAATAGGCTATTTATAGCCACCAAACAAAAGAATTTATGTTTATACTTCTTATCATTAAATGAATTATAACATATAATAAATAATTTGTCAAATAAAAATTACTCTTCCTATGTTAAGGAAGAGTAATTTTTTTATAATGTGTTTTGACACTAAGACTGAACATTTCTTTGTAATACCACTGTTTCTACTCTTCTTTCATCTGAGAATTCCATCTCTTCCAAATTAAATCTAAAAAGTTTACAAGTTCGCTCTAAAAAGTCTTTTTGTTGTTTTGGTGCTTCATCTTCTGTTTCATCACCAGGATGAGGCAACAAACTTTCGCGTCTCAGAGTCATAGTAGCACGACCATCAATAGACACACCTTCATTCTCTCTTCCATTTCCATTAACAATAAAAGCATTGGTAAGTGCCAATGCACCAAATAAACTTCTACTAGATTCTTCTTCGCTTTCTACTCCATCATCAACTTTCATGACCTTAATTGGGGCATCACCTAATACACTCCCAAATTCCTCCCCTCCTTGAATTGGAACTACATCCATTCTTTCTTCGATTAATTCTCTATTTGTTTTGAGAGATTCCATAGAACTTCTATCTCCATTATTGGCATTATAAAGCGTTGTGGCAAAGGCAACTGTACATGTTGAATTTCCTTTTTTTGCTTTTTCTTTCTTATTAAATTTTTCAATTGCTACTCTCACTCGTTGATCCCCTCCTTCGTCAATAACTGGTTCATTTTCATAGTTAGATAACTCAATAATCTCCACATCAATTTTAGACTTTAATTCTATATTCTCAGATATGATATCTCTCCTTAAACCACTTAACAATCTTAATGCTTGAAATTTTCCACCTTTTTCTTCTAAAGCACTACCAATATCAAGTGCAGCAGCCACCTTATCATAAACAACTACATTGCTGCTCTCCACTTCTACTACCGTTCCAACACCATTCTTAAAGACTCTCGGATAATATACTCCTTTATTACGTTTAAAAATGTCTCTATATGTCTGACTAGATTTTTCATCAAACTTCACAATACCAATGACTCTCTTCTCAGCATCAACTTTAATAAATACATTACTTTGTATCGCTTCCCGAAACTCTTTCTCCAATAATTGATTAAGAATAGTCGTATCATATCTAGGCTGCAAATTAATATCATCACGCTGCTTATTTAAATAGATAATATATTCTGATAACGGCATATATTGAAGTTTTTTAGAAGCATCACCATCTGTTGTCTTTTCTTTTCTTGTTGTTTCTTCCGCTTTCTTTCTTGCTTCTTCTCCATCTCTAATAACCACCAAATTAGGAGAATTCTGTTCTAATTCTGCTACTTTTCTTTTAAGTTCGGTAATCCTATCAGATTGTTTTCTTATTTTTTGATCTTTCTTAGCCAATTCGTCATCTTTCTGCTTTAATGCTTCCTTCATTTCTCTTTCTTTTTCACGTAATTTTCTTTTTAAAGATTCATTTTCTCTCTCTAGTTCTTTATTTCTTGTTACAAATCCCTCTTTTTCCGCTTCAAGACGTTTAATCACTCTTCGTTTTTTTTCATTTTTAGCATTAAGTTCTTGATTTTCATTTTTTAATCTTGTAATCTTTTCCCTTAATTCATTCATTTTTGTTTTAAGATCTTCCGCTTCTCCCTTAAAATTAGTAATTTCTTGTTCTTTTTCTCTTAATTCAGATGATAATCGTTCTATTTGCTCTTCTAAGTCTCTATTTTTCTGCACAAGTTCATCATTTTCTTCTTTACCTTTTTTAATTTTACTATTTAAGTCTGAAATCTTAGATAATAAGACTTTATTTTTTTCTTCTTTGTCTCTAATAATATTTCCATATCTATCTCTTTCTTCTTCTGCTTTAGCCAAGTTACTTTTTAAATCGTTTACTTCATCTTCAAAACTTTTCGCTTTTTTAGATTCCACTCTTTTTTCACTGGTCAATTTCTTTATTTCGTTTTCAAACGTTTCTTTTTCTTTTTTTGCTCTTAAATTCGTTTCTTTTAAAGTATCTGTTACTCTCTTTAAATTTTCATCTGCTTCTGTTTTTGTTTTTGCAGCATTTTCTCTTTCTTCTGATAATTTCCTATTTGCATCTTCAAGTTGCCTTTTAAGATTTGCATTTTCTGTCTTGTATTCATCCAATTCTTTTTCAAGTCCTGCTATTTTCGCTAAATCCTCTCTTTCTCTTGTTGAAGAATCTTTTATTTTCTTTCGTTCTTTTTGCAATTGTTCTTCCAATTCATCTATTCTTGCATCTTTACCTTTAGAATTTTTAAGTATAACTGAAATATTTTCATCTTTTTTCATTATTTCTGAATTTTTTGTATCAATCATAACTCGCAATTCTTGAACAACACCTCTATTTTTTTCATCTGCTTCAATAATTCTTCTTTCCAAGTTCGCTATTTCATCTGTTTTTTCTGCCAACTTAGATTGTAAATTTTTTACTAACAAATTTAATTTTGTTACATCTTTTAAATCATTTCTTGCATTTAATAATTCTTTCTTTACCGCTTCTAATTCTTTAGCAATTCTATCTTTCTCTGACTTTTCTTTTTCCATCTTTTGTTCAAAGTCAGATATTTGTCGTCTTGCGTTTTCATCGGCCTCTTTCAATTGTCTTCTCAGATTTGCTATCTCAAATTTCGCTCCATCTAATTGTTTTATTAACTCTTCCAATCCTCCTTCTAAAGTAATATTAGTTTTATTTAAAATAAATTTTATTCTTAGAAGTATATTTCTCATCTTCTCTTCTGCAACTTCTTTATCATTCTCTGCTTTAGTTGCTCTTTTTCTAACATTTTCCAATTCTTTATTTATTGCGCTTACTCCATCTGTTGCCCCTTTTTTTTCATTGTTTAGACTTGTAATCTGTTCTCTAAGTTTTCTCTCTTTATTTTCTGCTTCTTTTTTTACTCTTATTAACTCTTCTTCCGCATTTCTTTTGGCTTCCATTAACTTTCTATATTCCTCTTCTGTTTCTACTCCTTTTCTTCTTAATTCTTCCTGTAAGTCGCCTATTCTTTTTTTAAAAACAATTATTTTTTCATTAGCAATCTTAAGTTTATCTTCTGCTACTTTTGCTCTTTTTTCTGCTTCTTCAAAATCCCTATTAGCTTTATCTTTATCTTTCTGTGCTTTTTCTATTAAAATTGTAAGATTTTTAACTTCGAATGTAAATTCTGTTACTACTTTTTGGTAGTTGTTTATTTTAACATTCATATCTACTATTTCTTTTTTTTGCCTTGCAATAGCATCTTCTAATTTCGTTTTTTCGTTTTTATCTTCTTCTTCTTTTCTTATTTTCGCTTCTATTTCAAATTTCATTTTATCTACTGCGCTTTTTCTTTCTTCTAAATCTTTCGTTAAATTTACTACTTCTTCATCTAAAACAATTCCTCTATTATTTGAATCATCTAATCTTTTCTTAACATCTTCAAGATTTCGTTTTACATTATCTAATTCTTTATTATTCTTTTTTGCATTTTCTTCTGCTGCTAATAATCTTCTTTTAACTTCATTCAATTCCTCGTTTGAGCGTTTCAACCTTTCCCCCGTATTATCATCATCTTCAGGCGGCGACATGTTCACTACTGTTTTTGTTTCAAGTGAAAACTTTGGTTTTGGTGGTATTGAAAATGTTGTATTTTGCTTTACTCCTGGAGACAAAAATGAGACATCATCATTATCTCTTACTTGATTGTTAACTTTAAGAAGAGACGTAAATCCAACTCTAATAAAAGCCTCTGCACTTCGAAATGCTTCGCCATAACTTTCATGGGCTCGATAATCAAAATTCGCTCCAGCCATAATTTCTTCTGCCATTTTTTCAAAAGCAGCAGAATCATTACAAGCCTTTATCTTTTTTGCAGGGACACAAAACTTAACTGTACGAAAAAAATCTTTTCCTCCAACAGTTATTTTACAAGGAATTGAAATGTAAACAGGAGTATTATCAGAAGAGAACAAAGGACTATTTATTCCCATATTTACCGTTTTTCCATCAATCGCACATTTACTATTACCAACTTCTTTTCTTCCTTCTTTTTGTGCATTTTTAACTTTTGAAAGTTGCGAAGCTATAAATTTTGAAATAGATGCGTTTGCCTCAGTAATATCATTAACCTCAACATTAAATGATTTAGCAAGACAATATACAGGAGATGTTGCTCTGGTTTTAAAAATACCTTTTCCATATACCTTATAATTTTCAGGTGAAAGATAAATAATCTCTTCACTCGCTCCAGGACCAACCAATCCAAGACCACCTTTACCTATTAAGTGTCGACGCTCAAACGCAAATCCACGCCCATCCTCACGTGGGTCGTGATAGCGTTTAATAAAAAACTCCACACTTCTCATGGCTTGCATGTAAACTTCTACTAATTCGGAAGATTCTGGAATACGCTCTTCAGTCCCTTCTTTTCCATTTATATAACCCTTCTCCATAAGCAACTTTTGAACCATAAGTCTCTTATATGCCTCAATGCCCGCACTAATTTCTTTTCTATGAGATGTATAAGCACCAATATATCCTTCTCCACCTAAACTCGTTTCTAATTTTACTAATTCAGAACATACATTCCTGTAGTTAAATTTCAAAATCTTAGGAACACTCAATTCCCCTTCATTAAAACCAACGACTTTATCAAACCTTTTGACTTCATCACTCGTAACCCCACTTGTCATCATACAATATCCTCATTTATTATTAATATCTTTAGATTATAGCACATATTTTTTATTTTACAACCGCAATTTGTTTTTTTTTTTTTTATTTAATAAATAAATTATAACTTAGAATTGTAATTTGCAAATATAAATTGATGATTAGTAATAAAAAAATAAATTATTTTGATATGCAATTCAATATTGTATTTTACTTATGCAAAGCAAAAATAACATTTATATGATATTTTTACAAAAACCCATCATCATCTTTATTATACCACCATACGATGGCAATTCATTTCATATGCCAAAAGGACATTCTAATTTAAAAATTTATCACTCAACTTATCAAAATAAAAATTAAATTGTAATTTTATTTTTTATATATAATATCATATAATAAATATTAAATTTTTTTATGTTTGTGAATGAAAAATTAAATAAAAAACTTGAAGAAGCATATAATGGTGGTGGCAAAGATAAAGTGCAAAAACAACATAATTCTGGCAAATTAACTGCCAGAGAAAGAATAAATATTTTGTTGGATAAAGATAGTTTCAGTGAAATTGGCATGTTTGTGGAACATAGATGCACGAATTTTGGTATGGAAACTAAAAAAAATCCAGGAGATGGTGTAATTACTGGTAGTGGAACAATAAATGGTCGCTTAGTATTTGTTTTTGCACAAGATTTTACAGTTTCTGGTGGCTCACTGGGTGAGGCTCATGCAAAAAAGATTGAAAATATATTAAAAATGGCAAGAAAATCGGAATCTCCCGTAATTGGACTTTATGACTCTGGTGGAGCGAGAATTCAAGAGGGTGTGGATGCTTTGGCTGGATTTGGTAGGATATTTCAAAGAATAGTGGATTCATCCGGTCTTATTCCGCAAATTTCTGTGATTATGGGACCTTGTGCCGGTGGTGCAGTGTATGCTCCTGCTTTGACAGATTTTACTTTTATGGTCAAAAACTCATCTTACATGTTTTTGACAGGCCCAGATGTGGTAAAATCGGTAACTCATGAAGATATTTCAAAGGAAGATTTGGGTGGTGCAAGGGTGCATACAGAAATAAGCGGTGTGGCCGATGGTTGTTGGGATAATGATATCGAAACTTTATTGCAAATACGAAGATTATTTGATTTTTTACCATTAAACAACAAAGCAAAACCTCCACAATTCAAAACAAAAGACAAAACCACAAGAGTGGAAATGTCATTAAATAATGTTGTGCCTAAAAATACATTACAAGCATACAATGTTAAGGATATCATATATCGAATTGTGGATGACAGCGATTTTTTTGAAATTAAAGAAAACTATGCAAAAAATTTGATAATTGGGTTCGCAAGAATGAATGGTAAAAGTGTCGGAATTGTTGCAAATCAACCATTGGTTGCCAGCGGTACTCTGGATATCAACTCATCAAAAAAAGGGGCAAGATTCATTAGGTTTTGCGATGCCTTTAATATTCCCATCATTACGTTGGTGGATACAAGCGGTTTTATGCCTGGAAAACATCAAGAATACAATGCCGTAATCATGAACGGAGCAAAATTGCTCTATGCCTATGCTGAAAGTTCTGTACCAAAAATTACCATCGTCACAAGAAAAGCATTTGGTGGTGCCTACATTGTTATGGGTTCAAAACATTTAAGAGCAGACGTGAATTTTGCATGGCCTGAAACTGAAATTGCCGTTATGGGACCAAATGGTGCAGTAAATATAATATACAAAGATTTATCGCCAGAGGAAAAGGAGGAAAAAATCAAAGAATACAAGGATTTATTTTGCACACCATTTTATGCAGCATCAAGAGGATATGTGGACGAAGTTATAAGCCCACACCTAACAAGGAAATATATATGTGATACATTAAAATTCTTGGAATCAAAAAGCATTAAATTGCCAAACAAAAAACATGACAATTTACCAATGTAATATTTTTTTCTTTTATGCTTCCATAAATATCATTAATGATTTATAATAATATTATAAACCATCACAAAGGAGGAAAAATGAATGAAAAGGAAAACTAACATAATAATTTGTATTTAATTTGCTTTTTACATATTAATTTTATAGCATTCATTTTATGATAGATATAATTACATTAAAAAATGGTGTAAGAATCATAAATGAATATATGGCAGATGTGGAATCTGTGTCAATAAATGTATGGGTTAAAACGGGAAGTTGTAATGAAACTAAAAAACAAAGTGGAATTTCACATTTTCTCGAACATATGGCTTTTAAGGGCACAACCACAAGAAATACCAAACAAATTGCAGAGGAATTTGATGATTTGGGTGGGAGAGCAAATGCCTTTACTTCAAAAAATAACACAGCATTTTACACAAAAGTTTTAAAAGAACATACAGAAAAAGCAGTGGAATTGTTGGCGGACATTTTTCAAAACTCAATTTTTGATGAGAAGGAACTTGAAAAGGAACGAAAAGTTATTTTACAAGAATATGGCATGATGATGGACGATCCCGGCGATTTAGTGGGTGTATTATTTGGCACAACGGCCTATAAAAATCAACCCTATGGACGAGAAATTATTGGAACAAAAAAAAACATAGAAAGTTTCACAAAATGTGATATACAAGATTACATAAACTCGCAATATAAAGGCAAAAATATAATCATATCTTTTGCTGGAAAATGCAAGACCGAAGATGTGGAAAAATATGTTAAAAAGTATTTCACAAACATAAAAGAGGGTGAAAATGTAAAGCCAAAAAAAAGTATTTACACTGGTGGTGAATGTTTTAAAAATAAAAAATTAGAACAAACACAAATAATACTTGGATGGGAAGGTATTTCAAATGATATTGATAAAAATAATAAATTTTATGAGTATATTGTTTTATCTATATTGCTTGGCGGTGGCATGAGTTCAAGGCTATTTCAAGAAATTAGGGAAAAAAGAGGACTATGCTATAACATATTTGCTTTTAGCAGTTCGAATAGAGATTGCGGTTGCTTTGGCGTTGATTGTGCTGTATCTCCAAATAAAGTTGTGGAAACAATAAAGGCCACAAAGGAAGTAATGCAAACCACTGCCAAAAAAATAACGAAAGATGAATTTGATAGAACCATAACAAAGTTCAAAACAAACATTGTTTTGGGTAGAGAAAGCAACAGCAATAGAGCCCAGAAAAATGCCAGTAATTTATTGTTAAGAGATAAAATTATATCATTGGAAGAGGAAGTTGAAAGAATCAATAAAATCACAATAAAAGATTTACAAAATGATTTGCAGGATATTTTGACAAAAAAAACAACAATTACTGTATTAGGAAAAGTAGATAATGCCCTAAAGGAAAAAGTATTTTTATGAATTTTTTTAGATTTTTGTTCCCGCCAAAATGTGTGATATGCAAAAAGGCGGTTCAAGAATATAATACGATTTGTAGCGGTTGTTATAAAAAGGTCAAAAAAATACAGAAACCATTTTGTAATAAGTGCTCCGACCTCATGGATTTCAAAATATCAGATGATGATATATGTTTGAAATGCGCAAAAGAGCAACCCTTGTATATCAAAGCAAGAAGTGCATTTGTGTATAACAATTTCATATCTAAATTAATAATGCGATTTAAATTTTATGATGAAACTTATTTAAAAACATTTATGGCGAAGAATATGCTTGATGCAAGTATTGATATTATTGATAAAATCGACATACTTATACCCGTACCATTACATAAAAGTAGGTTGAGACAACGAAAATACAATCAATCTTTACTTTTATGCAAGGAAATTGCAGGTATGAGTGGTAAGGTTATAATTGGCGATTTTTTGTTAAAAACCAAACAAACAACAGCCCAGGCAGAGTTGAAGCAAAATGCGAGGAAGGAAAATTTGAAAAATAATTTTATGGTAAATGAAAAATATTTAATGGAGGAATATAAAAATAAAACTTTTGCTATTGTGGATGATGTTATGACAACTGGAACTACGATAAATGAATGTATAAAAGTATTAAATAAAAAAGGAATTAAAAATGTGTATGCCATGACATTTGCAAAAACAAAATTTAAATAAGATAAGTTGACATTTTTGAAAAAATGATAAATAACTTGTAATTATATGATGAAAAAAATTGTTTTATTTTTCCTATTTTTTATAAATGTTGTTTTTGCAAACAACTTATCTATCGTTGTGGATGCTGAAATAGAAGATTTTTTAAAAAGAATAACAAAACCAATTATCAAAAGTGCAAATTTGAATTTTGATGATATAAAGTTTTATATTGTAAATGATAAAAATATCAATGCTTTTGTATCTGGTGGGCAAAATATTTTTGTCAATACTGGAACTTTAACTACTTTTAACACCCCTGATGCTGTGCTTGGAATTCTTGCCCATGAAATAGGGCATATTGCAGGAGGGCATATTGCAAGGTTTGATGCAAATATAAAAGATGTAAAAAATATAAGTATTGCAAGTATTTTGTTAGGTGTTGGTGCTTTATTTGCTGGTGCCCCCGATGTGGCACAATTTTTATTATTGGGTGGAATTGGTGTGGGACAACAAAATCTTTTAAAATTTACCAGAACACAAGAGGAAATGGCTGATGGTTTAGCAATTCAATATTTGGAAAATAATAAAATGTCAGCAGAAGCATTATTGATATCCATGAATATATTTTACAAAGAACAATTAAGTTTACCAAATAATGCAGAATTTTTTATGACACATCCATTGAGTAGAAATAGAAAAGAAATGATTGAAAATAAAATAAAACAAGAAACATACAGATTTAGTAATACAAAATTTAATAAAAGCGAACAGATGAATTTTGATTTTATAAAAGCAAAAATTCTTGCCTATAATGGTATGGATTATAGTAAATTACAGGGAGATTTTTGGGTTTATGCGAATGCAATAAAAACAAATTCTTTGCAAAATGTGGATTTTTTGATAAAAAAATATCCAAATAATCCATATTTTTATGAATTAAAGGCAGATATTTTATTAAAAAAAAATGATGTGGAAAATTCATTAAAAAATTATTTTTATGCAGACAATTTATTAAAAAACAATTTATTAATTAAAAAAACTGCCGCATTTATTGTAATAAAATATAAGCAAAAACAATACTATAAGAATGCAATCTCACATTTGAAATATGTAAATTTAATTAATAGCGATGATTATGGTGTTTTAAAATTGTTGGCAGAGGCGTATTTTTTGAATGAAGAAAAAGACAAATCGAAAGAATATTTACTAAAATACAAGGAAATAAAAGACGAAATTGAAAAAAAGTAATTTTATTCTATCATCCATTTTAATGCTTCTTTTATTCCACCATTAATTTTTAAATTATTGTGTTTTGCGCCATTAATTGAATATATTTTTTTTCGTGTAGTTTTTGCTACATTATACAACTTTTCACCCATAGAATAGGGCACGACTCCATCCAATGTTCCGTGTATAATCAATAGTGAAATGTCTGGTAAACTTTGTAAATTTTTTTCATTATCAAACACTCCATCTATTGCTTTTTGAGTTATTAGACCAAAATTCCAATGTTTTGCAAGCCCAGAAGCGGAATCAAATGGCGCTTCAAGTATTAAAAAATCAGGTTTAACAATGGTAGCCAATTTTGTAGCCACACCAGTGCCTATTGAAAAACCATAAAATGCAAATTTTTCATATCCCTTTTTTTTTAAAAAATCATAGTTTGCTTTGGCAACTTCAATAATATTTTCTTCATTTATAGTGCCTTCATTTATTGCATATTGTGGATATTCAGCTAACATCACGGCATAACCATTATCAATAAACTCGTTTAAAACCCATAATGTTGTGGCAATTGTTTCACCATTTCCATGAAAATACAGAATTGTAGGTTTGTTTTTATCACCCTCTTTATACCATGATACCATTTTTCCCTGCTTTGTATCTAAAAAAATTTCCTTGTAAAAATAATTGCTTTTATAAAACTTATTTGTTGGAAATAAAATCTTGTAAGCATTTTGCTTAACTGCTGCAAAAATCATATACAAACAACATAGCAATACGAACGCTGTTCCACTAAATATTAGATATTTTTTCTTTGTCATATTATTATATGTTAAAACATAAAGTTAAATTTGCAAACTTTTAAAATTATTACGTATTACTATTATCATTAATTGATGTAAATTTTATTTGACAATAAATATTTATGTATTATATACTAATAATATTATATATGTAATAAAAAAGAGAAATTATGGTTTTAAACAATGCTTATTCACATGATTTTGTAAGTAATTCAAATCAAAGTGTAAATTTGTCTGATTACGATGCAATTAAGATTTCTATTGCAAGCCCTGAAAAAATAAGGAGTTGGAGCTATGGCGAAGTAACACAGCCAGAAACTATAAATTATAGGACAGGTAAACCAGAAATAGACGGATTATTCTGCCAAAAAATTTTTGGTCCCGTAAAAGATTATGAATGTGCTTGCGGCAAGTATAAACAAATCAAGTACAAAGGAATTGTGTGCGAAAAATGTGGTACGGAAGTAACATCATCAAAGGTTAGAAGAGAAAGAATGGGACATATTGAATTGATGTGTCCAATGGCACATATTTGGTTTATACCAAAAATCGAAACATTATTGGAATGTAAGCAAGGAAAAATAAAAGATGTAATCTATTATGAAAAATACATAATTGTGGATGCAAAAATGACAGATTTAAAGGAAGGTCAGATTTTAAGTGACTTTGAATATGAAGATGCAATAGTTAAATATGGTAAAGATAAGTTTGAAGTTGGTATTGGTGCTACAGCAATAAAAGAAATTTTATCAAAAATGGATTTACAAAGAGAAAAAAAGAAAATAGTTCAAAGATTAAGCGACGAAAAAATATCAAAAAGTGAAAAAATTAAAGTTATTAAAAAATTAAATTTGCTAAATGATTTCATTGAATCAGGTAATAAACCTGAATGGATGATATTAACTGCTTTGCCAGTTATTCCACCTGACTTAAGACCAATCGTGCAATTAGATAGCGGCCAATGGTCAAGTGGTGATTTAAACGAATTATACAGGCGAATTTTAAATAGAAACAATAGATTGAAGACCCTTATACAATTGGAATCTCCAGATTTAATTATCAAAATAGCAAAAAAAATGTTGCAACAAATGGTTGATGCTTTGTTTGATAATGAAAAACTTGCTAATCCAGTAAAAACAATGAATAAAAGACAATTTAAATCTTTAAGCGATTCTTTAAAAGGAAAGACTGGTAGATTTAGACAAAATTTGCTTGGAAAGAGGGTAGATTATTCTGGACGAAGTATTATTGTTGTAGGATCTGAATTAAAAATGCATCAATGCGGATTACCTAAAAAAATGGCACTTGAATTATTTAAACCGTTCATTTATTCAAAATTGGAGCAATATGGCCTATCAACATCCATTAAACAATCAAAAAAATTAGTTGAAGAAGAAGCAGTTGAAATATGGGATATACTTGAAGAAATCGTAAAAGAACATCCAGTATTATTGAACAGACCTCCAACTTTACATAGACTTTCAATACAGGCATTTGAACCGGTGTTAATAGAAGGAAATGCAATTCAATTACATCCATTAGTGTGTTCTGCCTTCAATGCCGATTTTGATGGTGATGCTATGGCTGTACATGTGCCATTAAGTATTGAAGCACAGACTGAAGCAAGGGTTTTAATGATGAGCACCAATAATATTTTGCATCCAAAAGATGGAAAACCAATGATAACTCCTTCATGCGACATGATGTTTGGTATTTATTATATTACGATGGATAATGAAAAAATAAGTGAAAGACCTTATATTGTATCATGTTTTGAAGAATTAGAACAAGCATTATTCAAAAAAATAATAACTTTACATGATACTATTGTCTATAAGTTTAAAGTTTTAAATGAGAAAGAAGAATTAGTATCAAAGGTTGAAAAAACAACTGCTGGTAGAGTTAAATTGTTTAATACAATTCCAGAAAAAGCAAGAACACTTGAAGTATTCTCTTTATTCAACAAAGTAATTGCAAAAAAAGATATCAAAGAATTGTTAGACTATGTATATAGAAGAACAACACAGCATGATACTTGCACATTTGGTGATAATATAATGGAACTTGGGTTTAAAGAATCTTGTAAATCTGGATTATCAGTGGGAAAGGATGACATGATAACACCAAATAATAAAGAGGCACAAGTGGAAAAAACAAGAAAAGATATTAACAAGATTCAACAAAATTACGATAATGGTTTAATGACGGAAAACGAACGATATAATAAAATTGTTACTGCTTGGTCTACCTGTTCCAGTGATGTGGCAAAAGAGTTGTTTGATAGTATTGAAAAAGAAAACAACCCTTTAAAAGCAAATTCATTGTATTTAATGATGACATCAGGTTCAAGAGGAAATAAAAGTCAAATTCAACAGGCATCAGCCATGAGAGGTTTGATGACTGATGTTTCAGGTGGTATTATTGAGGTTCCCGTTATTTCAAGTTTGAAAGAGGGTTTGAATGGATATGAATATTTTATTTCAACCAATCTCGCAAGAAAAGGTTTCGCATCGGTTGCCTTATTGACTGCAAAAGGTGGTTATTTTACAAGAAAACTTTCTGGTGTAGCGCAAGATATAGTTGTAACGGAAGATGATTGCGGTTCGGATGATGGCATTCTATTGGAGGAAAAAATTGATAACAAAGGTCGAATTATAAATACATTGGCGGAAAGAGCATTAGGTAGAACATTATCAAAAGATGTTTTAAGTGAAAAGGGTAAAATTTTAATTAAGAAAAACACAATTGTTGACGAACAAAATGTTAAAATATTAGAAGAAAATGATATTAAAAAAGTTGAAGTTAGAAGTGCTTTGACTTGTAAATGTAAGGATGGAATTTGTGCTAAATGTTATGGTAGAGATTTATCAATAGGTAATTTAGTTAGCATAGGTGAAGCAGTGGGTGTAATTGCGGCTCAAGCGATTGGTGAACCGGGAACACAATTAACTTTAAATACAAAACATAATATTGGTGGTAATGTATCGTCTATTGATTTTATCAATGTTCCTTATGATGGAATATTGAATTTTGTAAACTACAAGGATGTGATAGATAGAAGTGGCAATTCTTATGTGACATCAAGAAACTTTAAGATTGAAATTTTATCTTTATCAGAAACAAAAAGTTTTTTAACTTCATTTAAAGTGCCATATGGAGCAAAAATTTTTGTTAAAGATGGTGAAAAAATTAAAAAAGGAACAAAAATTGTTGAATGGGATAAGTTCTCTATTCCTCTTATTTCAACATTTAAAGGTAAGGCATCTTTCGAAAATTTAAAAGTCAGAAAAAGACTTGATGAAAACAATAACTCAGTTATGTTCTTTATAGCCGACAATAATCCGATAATTAAAATTGGCGATAAACCATTTGAATTAGAAAATGGAGCATTTTTAAATATTAAGGATGGTGATGATGTTGAAATTGGCGATGTGATTGCAAAAATATCAAAGGGTATTTCTGGAAGAAGTGATATTACTGGTGGACTTGCCGAAGTGGAACATTTGTTTGAATTGACAAAAAAAGTTTTTGTGGAACAAAAGTCTAATTTATCGGTTATTTGTGAAGTTAATGGTATAGTAAATATCAAAAAAAATAATGCAAATGGTAAGAAAAAAATTTTGATTATTTCAAAAGAAAACAAAGAAACGTTGGCAGAGTATGATTGTTCCTTTAATAAAAACTTGTTGGTTGAAGAGGGAGATGTGGTAAAGAATGGTGATTATTTATTAGATGGATATGAAAATCCTAATGATATTTTAAGAATTTTTGGAATCAGCGCATTTTCAAAATATATGACTGAAAATGTTCAAAGAATTTATGAAGCACAAGGTATTGAAATATCAGACAAACATATTGAATTGATTTTATCTAAAATGATTAAGAATGTTGAAGTCATTGATGCTGGTGATACAGAGTATAATGTTGGTGATTCTGTAGAGAAAAAAGAATTTGAAATCAATAATGAACGATTGTCAAGCGAAGGTTTAAAGCCTGCTGTGGCAAAATTTGTAGCATTAGGCGTGACAGAAAGTTCTGTTAAAAAATCAGATTCTTTCATTGCAGCCATGTCTTTACAAAATACACAAGAAATTTTAGTAAATTCATCAATTAAAGGAAAAGTTGATAATTTAAAAGGTTTAAAGGAAAACATGATTTTGGGAAGATTAATTCCTGCAGGAACCGGTTTATTGGTTGATAGAATTAAGAAAAATAATGAGTAGGAAAATATGGTAAGAAGTTTAAATAAGGTGCAATTAATAGGTAATGTTGGAATGGAACCAAGAATTACAACCTTTTCAAGTGGCGGGAGAGCAGCAAATTTCACTCTTGCCACAAGTGAAAGTTGGAAAGATAAGCAATCCGGTGAGCAGAAAGAAAGAACGGAATGGCACAACGTAGTAGTTTACAATACTGGCCTTGTGAGTATAGTGGAAAGTTATGTAAAAAAGGGTAGTAAATTATATATTGAAGGGCAAATACAAACAAGAAAATACACCGATAAAGATGGTGTAGAAAAATTTATGACAGAAATTGTGTTGCAAAATTTTTCTGGGGAAATGTTGTTGCTTGACAGCAAAAATGGTAGTGGTGATGGTGGTAGCAACAAAATATCGGCACCATCATCAAAGGAAAAAGGAGATTTTGATGATAAATTTGCAAACGATGATGATATACCTTTTTAATGCCAATTAAAACAATTACTTTTGGATGTAGATTAAATACTTATGAAAGTGAAGTTATAAAAACTATCTTAAAAGACAAAATAGATGAAAAAGAAATAATTATTTTCAATACTTGTACTGTGACAAATGAGGCAGAGAAACAATTACAACAATCAATACGAAAGCATAAAAAAGAAAATCCAGATTCCATAATTGCAGTAGTTGGATGTGCGATAGAAACCAACAGGACATTATACGAGACCATGTCAGAAGTTGATTATGTGTTGGGAAATAAAGAAAAAATGCAACTTGTAAGCTATTTACAAAAAAAAGAAATAAACGAAAAATATAAATTTGAAACTCCGTTAATTGATGGAATAATTATATCTCGTTTAAATCGTTTTATTTTTGATGTTAAAATTAAAAGTGAAATCATTAAATGTTATTGCCCTAATGTTGGCAAAATTGGTAATGTGATTTTTAAAAATATACCATGTCTATTATCAAAGAGTGATAATAAAAATAGAAAAATGGAATATTCCGTTGAGGCAATATCATTAAATGAGAGGAAAAATTGGATTGGTATAAATCAAAATATGGCAAATAGATTTGTGGAATTTTTTTTAAAAACCAATCAATTGAATAAAATAATAGATTTTAAGGGCAATTTAAAAAGAGAGGTAGCCATTAATAATTCAAAATTAGATTTTATTGTAGAAAATAACTACATTGAAGTAAAAACTCCATTAACCTCTTTATTTCCAAAATATGAATTATCAAAAAAAATAGAATTTTCAAAAGAAACAAATTTTGTATTTGCAGATAGAATGTTAAAACATTTAAATGAACTTGAAAACAATTTAGAAGGTGAAAAAAAAGCAATAATGATTATCTTGTTTATGTATGAAGCAAAGCCATTTAAACCTTCATATGCCGAAAATAATGAAATTACAATTAAAATCAAACAGCAAGTTAAAAAAGCAATGAAAAACGGTGTTGAAATATGGCAACTCAATTTGGAAATTGATAAGGAAGGAGTCTGTTTAAGAGAATACTTTAAATTAATGGAAGATAGTTTGTTTGAAAAAAAATCTATTACAATGAATACTTTACAAAATGTTAATACACAATCACAACATTTAATTACTGGTTTTGAAAATAGAAGTCGTGCATTTATTCAAATTCAAAATGGTTGCGATAATTTTTGCACTTTTTGCGCCACAAGACTTGCAAGGGGAAGTAGTGTTTCCATAGAACCATCTCACATTATAAAACAAATAAATTTATTAAAAGATTATAAAGAAATCGTGCTAACAGGCATTGATATTACTGATTATGGAAAAGGTATAAGTGAAAAAATGAATTTAGGGCAATTGATACGAAAGATTTTAAAAGAAACAGACTTACCAAGACTTCGTGTTTCATCACTCGATATTGCTGATATGAATGATGATTTGAGGGATATTTTGTTCAATGAAACACGAGTTATGCCGCACATACATTTGAGTCTGCAAAGCGGAGATGATACAATTTTAAAACGAATGAATCGTAGACACAACAGACAACAAATAATAGATTTTTGCAATGAAATTAGAAAATATAGAGATAATGTAGGAATTGGTGCGGATTTTATAGCAGGATTTCCAACTGAAACTAATGAAATGCACAAAAATACTTGTGCTTTAATAAAAGAAATAAATGTTGTTTTTGGACATATTTTTCCATATTCTATCAGAGAAAATACAGCAGCAGCAAAAATGGAGCAAGTGCCAATTAATACAAGAAAAGAAAGATCCAAAGAAATTCGTGATATTTGCGCCAAACAATTAGCAAATTTTACAGAAGAAGAATTAAAAAAACCGCAAAAAATATTGGTTGAAAGTGAAAATACTGGACGAACAGAAAATTATTTGATTGTAAAATTAAATGGAAAATATAAAATAAACGAAATAGTTGATTATAAATTATAACTATCGATTCCCTTTCCACCTATTATGAATCCAGCAAAACCATTGCTCAGGTGCCTCTTTTATCCATTCTTCAATTTTTTCATTCATTTTTATTGTTGTGGCGATAATATCCTCTTCAATATTTCCAGTTTTTATTGGTTTAAATTCGTCAATCTTTATATCAAAAAAACAAGAATTTCCCCTTCTAAATGCTGCTACGGAATATGATTTAACATTATATTTTAATGTAAAAACTCCCAAAGATGATGAAGTTTTTGATAGAATGTTAAAAAAAGGTACCACAATTCCATTATCATCTCTTTGATCCAAAAAAATCATAACTTTTTTACCCATCTTAATGCTTTTTAAAAGTTTTACAATTGCACCAGGTTCTTTTTTTTCTATAAATTCAAAACCGGTGGCCTTTCTATGTTTTAAAATAAATTTACTTGCAAACGGATTATTGAGATTTCTATAAAAAATCGTAAAAGGCATTTTATATAAATTGGCAATTTGAGAAAAAATTTCCCAATTTCCAAAATGTGCCATAAGTATCATTTGTCCTTCTTTGTAATTTTTTATGTCTAAAAATTTTTGCTTTATCGTTTCATCCATGTAAAAATATTTTTCAATATTTTTCATCGGTTTATTAGTAAAAAAAACAAATTCCGCCACATCTCTACCAAGATGATTCCACATTTTAAACATAATTTTTATTCTTTCTTTTTTCGTTAAATTTGGTAATGCTAACTTTAAATTTTTTAGAGCCAAAAAACTTGGCTTCGTCATCCAACCAAACAATACAAACAAATTTCCAAACACAAAACTTGAAAATCTTAATCCCATCAATAATATTATCTTTTCAGCAACAAGCAAACAAACCGCTTGCAAAAAATAAAAAACCTTCTTCATATTTAGTTTATAATACATTAAATAAATAAAAACAAATTTATTTATTATTTTGCTCAATTAAATAAGTTGCCATGAATAATTTTATTTTTACTTTTATTTGCTTTTTATTTTTCTGTTATTATCATTCAAAATAGAATAATTTTTATGTGTAGTTTAGTATGTTATTACCAAGTAAAACAAAATATAGAAAAGCACAGA
>JAITOR010000070.1 GCA_031289855.1 Rickettsiales bacterium | reverse complement strand
TAAATATAATATATTTGTAAATAATAAGAAAATAAAAAATACCCTACAGCCATGGTTGAGAATGTTTTAATAATTTATATTATTTGGTAGTGTTGTAATGGTATAATGGATTAGAAATTTGCTAAAAAGCAAAAAATAGGCTAAATTTTCCTTAAACTTTACTTTTATTTTAGGAAAATTCAACCACGGCTAGTAGTATCACAGAATTATTTTGTTTTGTCGATGATTTTTGTAAAGGAATCGAGGATGAAATAAAAAAACATCAAATAAGTAACGGTGAAAAACTTAGGAAACCAACCAGAATTCCAGGAATTTTCGATAGTGAAATAATCACAATTTTACTTATGTATCAAAATTTTGACGTTAAGAATTTCAAAGCGTTTTATTTGCGCCATCTATGTCTTATAAAGCAGAGTTTCCTAAACTTCCAATTTATGAACGTTTTGTTATTCTTCAAAAACGAGTCTATATACTTATGCATATTATGTTTTTGTGTATAATGACAAATAAAAGCAAAATAAGATTTATCGATACAACTTCTATACCCAAACCCCAAAAAATTGCGTATTCAAACTTCCTGGATTTCAAGGATTGGCAGCAATTAAAATCCGCATTCTTTGGGGGCCCCGGTATATTCGAGCTTGTCGCAATAAAAGAATCTTTAACCATCGGGTTTTTGATGGCTTAGCATCAAGGGGGAAGTCAACGATGGGATGGTTTTTTGGATTTAAGCTTCACTTAATTATCGATGAAAAAGGTAACATTATGGAAGGCATCCTAACTCCAGGGAATTGGGATGATAGAAGACCTGTTGAAGGAATGCTGCATAATTTTTATGGGACTTTATTTGCTGATAAAGGTTATATTTCAAAGGATTTATTCACCCGTCTTTATGAAAAAGGTGTAAAACTTGTAACTGGTTTCAAGAAAGGAACTAAGAATATTCTTATGAATTTTAAAGAAAAAATATTATTGAGAAAGAGATCAACTTTTAAGTTATCAACTCATGTCTTCAAAACCATCAATTACACCTAGTTTTAAAGGAGGTTGCAGAATCCATTATTCGCTTTATTACAATAACTTTTTAAACTTTTCATCCTCTTCATTTAATAAATTAATTTTGAAATATGATTTTCCTTTAGGTTTTATTTTAAAATGCAGCGTTCCGTAATCATCATTTCCATATCGTAAAGTTAAATCATTGGCATCAAATGAATAGACAACCCCACCAACGTGGCTTAATGCTATATTTCGTTTTCTATACTTTAATATTAATTTACCATTTTCCTGCACAACCGAAGCTTTTCCGTAAAAAGAGCTTTCATATTCTCCAATTAAAAGTTCTAGTTTGGGGGCTGGTCCTAAAACATAAGAATCAAAGCGCTCTTTAAAATACTTTTTTGTGCGCATTGCAGAATCATGAAGCTTTTTATTCCAATCAGAATCCAAGAAACCGCAATACATATCTAAAAAATGGTATATAACAGTTTCAGGCAGCAAACTGGTATTTATTGAGCCATAGTTTGTTAAAACAACAATCCCAACTTTATCTTTTGGTACCATATACCACAAAGCCCGCCAGCCAGATCCAGACCCTTCATGCATTAAAACATCAATATACTTTTTATCTTCTTTTCCATAGGAAAAACCGAACATACCGTTACCATAATAAAAACTATTTTTTTTCATGCGGGAAACGGGAAAATGTGAATTACTATTACGAATATCATGAATTCTAATTTGAGGAGAAGACATTGTATTATAAGCATCTTCAGAAATAAGCCTTTGCCCTTTATTTGTTCCATTATTGATTATCCCTTTATTCAAAAGGCAATCTAAAAATTTCAAAAAATCTGCGGTTGATGAATTAATGCCGGAAGTTCCTTCAAAAGTATATGCTCCATTTTTAATTTTAATTTTTTCCGGTTTTTCCCCTAAATTTAAATATCCTGAAACTATAAATTTTGGATCATGTTTCTTTTGTTTTTTGAAAAATTGGCAAATTCCTTCCCATAAGCCAGTTTGGTGTGGTCCAACAGATGAAGAATCCATTTCCATTTTTTTAAAGATCCTTTCTTCCATAATTTCCCTAAGTGGTTTTTTTAATACTGTTTCTATTAAAATTCCAGCAATCCCAACAAACATATTTTGATACGCGTACTTTTTTCCAGGCTTATCAATTGTTTTAATTGTTGCCAATTTCTTTAAAATTTCTTCCTTAGAAAAACCTAAATGCCAAAGTGTATCTGCTGAAAATTTGGGAAGCCCAATACAATGGGAAACTAAATGTTTAACTTTCGCTTCCGTATTTTCTGGGGTTGACAATTTAAACCATGGCAAATACTTAGTTACAGGATCTTCCATAGATATTAATCCTTCATCAGCAAGCTGGTGTAAAATGGTTGTTGTAACAACTTTTGATAAAGACATGATACAAAAAATCGAATCTTCAGTTATTTTATTTTTAGTTTCAGTATCTCCTACTCCTTCATTTATAAAATACGTTTTTCCATCAAAAACAATTCCAACGGAAATACCAGGAGATTTCCATGTTTTACGAACATTTTTTACATAATCTTTCAGTTTTGCAACAATTTGCTCAATTTCTTGCAAAGAAGGTGCTGATATTATATTTTGCGAAATTGAAAGTAACGCAATAAATAATAATTTTACAAAATATATAAATGGTTTATGAAAATATCTCAAAGTATTAATCATTAAAATGACGTTCTTAATTAATCATAACATACATAAGATTTACTTGTAAAATTTTTATGCAGTTTGCTGACCTAACCAGTCAGGGCCTTTCAATTCTTAAGTATTAAATGTATAGTTTTCCTGTAAAACCTAGCACATTCAAATCGAAGATTAGTTATTGAAGTATTCAATTTATTAGCAAGAGTTATGCATAAATT
>JAITOR010000068.1 GCA_031289855.1 Rickettsiales bacterium | reverse complement strand
GGGGGGGGGGGGAGTTATTAAAACTTCTATCATTTCTTCCCATAATTGTATTTATGTCGTCTTTTGCTTTTTTCTCTAAATTTGCTGTTTTTGTTGTATAAACTGCACCAAATTCAAATACAATTTCATTAAATGGATAAGGAAATTCAAACTTATCCCAAGATTTAAAAATTTTTTTTCTTTTGCATGAGGGCACACCAAAAGACATTCCGCAATCCATTTTTTTTACAATTTCTCCTAACGATGAATTAAATTTGTATGCTGGACCCTTTGGAGCATCAGCTGCCAACAAGAATAAGTCACCTTCTTTTAATCTTTTCATAATTTCTCGCATACTTGTTATATTTTTTCCATATCTTTCATGGAATTCTTCCCTTCTTTTGTTGGAAAGGTTTTTAAAATTTTTTAAATTTTTGTTTTTAACATTATATCCTATAATATTATTTATCCCAAATGTATTTGAAAGTTTTCCTGCAATTTGTCCTTCACTTCTTGCCGAAGATAAAACTGATATTTTGTGGTCTTTGAAAATTTGTTGCACCACCATTGGAGCTAATAAAATTCTACCATGCCAAGTGAAAAGTACCAATCCTTTTCCAGTTTTTAAATATTTTTTTATTTTATCAGTGTTTCCTTTTATTGTGATTTTAGAAGTTTTACACACTAACCAAATATAAAAATGTATAAACCAAACCACAATAAATTGAGTGCCACGATTATAAAATAACCACTTAAAAAATCTCTTCATACGAATACAATAAAACTTTTAAAAAAAAACACAATTAAATTTACATGGTAAAAAAATCAATAAAAAACATACTTTGTTTGTATTATTATTTTTTTCCATTAAAAATTTGTATTGACATTGTTTATTTTTTTATATTTAATAGATAACATTAAACTAATTATTTTTTTTTATGGTAGATTTAAAAAGCAAAATTCTTTCAAATATTGAAAAAAACAGAGATGAAATTATCGCAAATCGTAGATATTTTCATCAAAATCCCGAATTAAGTGAAAAAGAATATAATACTCAAAAAAAAATAATGGAATTGTTAAAAAGTTATGGTATTGAAAGCAAAAAAATCGCTAATACTGGTGTAATTGCCGAAATAAAAGGTGTAAAAAATGGCAAAACAATTGCCATTAGGGCTGACATTGATGCCTTAAATTTGGTGGATGAAATTGATAAGCCATATAAATCGCAAAACAATGGAGTATGTCATGGGTGTGGACATGATGCTCATGCTGCGGGACTTTTGGGCATAGCTAAAGCATTTCAAGAAAATAAAAATGAGTTACAGGGAACATTGAAATTATTTTTTGAACCAGCGGAAGAAAGTATTGGTGGTGCTGATAGAATGATAAAGGAAGGTTGCTTAAAAGGTGTTGAAAATGTAATAGGCACTCACGTTTGGCAACCGGTTAAAGTAGGTAAAGCATCAGTTAGGAAGGAAATGATGGCAGCGATTGGTGAATTCTTTATTGAAATTACCGGTGTAGGTGGGCATGGCTCACAACCACATTTATGTGTTAATGCTGCAAATATTGCATCGCAGATTGTTTTAGCCTTAAATACAATCACAAGTTGTAGACTTGATCCGAGAGAAATGGTTGTTCTATCGGTGGGAAAAATGGTTTCTGGCAGTGCAATGAATATAATTCCTGAAACAGCTGAAATTAGGGGCACCACAAGGGCTTTCTCAGTCGAAAACTTAAAAAAAGTTGAAGAACAAGTAAATAGAATGGTAAAAGGAATTTGCGATTCTAATGATGCAAAATGCAAAGTTTCATTTACTTATATTTTTCCTGCAACAATTAATGATGAAAGATTAGTTCCGGTGGCAGAAGAGGCAATAAAAGAGGTATTGGGCGATGTTGGGTTGGAACCAATGTTACCTAATTTAGGTGGTGAAAGTTTTTCATATTTTACACAAGAAGTGCCATCAATATTTATTTTTACTGGTGTAGGTAACGACACAAATGCAATTTACGGACATCACAATCCAAAGTTCGATATAGATGAAAACGGATTAATAAATGGTGCAAAAATTTTAAGTAATATTGCTTTAAAATTATTGTTTCAATAATAATTTAATAAAAGTCAAATATTACAAAAATATTTTTTCGTTCATTTTTCCTCCTTTATAATGGTTTATGAAATGATTATAAATCATTAATGATTTTCATGGAAGTATAAAATGAAAAAATATTTTTTCTATCCATCATTGGGAGAAAAATGTGGAATGTAAATTAATTTTCTTGACTTTTCGTTTTTTTGTGATATCATTACAATATGATATTAGATAAAATTATTTATTTTTCATTTTACTCGTCTTCCCTATGAAGGGAATCATATAATCATACACTTTTGCAGAAGTATAATCTGCACATACACAATTTTATCAATTTTTTGAGAATTTTATGAAAATAGTTTTAATGGAAAATATACATCAAGAAGGTGTAAAATTATTAAAAGCAAGAGGTTTTACGGACATTATTGAATTAAAAGATAGTCCCAACGAGGAGGATTTAATAAAAATATTGGAAACATCTGATGCCATTGGTATTAGAACAAGAACCAAATTAACAAAAACAATATTGCAAAATGTTAAAAATGTTAAAATGGTAGGTTGTGCCTGCATTGGTACAGACCAAGTGGATTTGGATTTTGCACGGGATATGGGCTTACCAATATTTAATGCACCTTTTGGAAATACGAGAAGTGTTGCTGAATTAACGATTGGAGAAATGTTATTGTTGGCAAGAAAAGTGCCTGATAAATGCGCTAAAGCAAAGCAGGGAATTTGGGACAAAAGTTTGCCGGGTTGTTTTGAAGTCAAGGGTAAAACGATAGGAATTATAGGTTACGGACACATTGGAAGTCAAGTGGGAATATTGGCAGAAGCATTAAGTATGAATGTAATTTACTATGATATTGAGAAAAAACAAAGCTTTGGTAATGCAAAACCCGTTGCCACATTGGAAGAATTGTTAAAAACCGCTGATGTAGTAACTATACATGTGCCAAATTTGCCCACCACAAAAGATATGATGGGGAAAAAAGAATTTGCATTGATGAAAGATGGAAGTGTGTTTTTAAATCTTGCAAGAGGTAATGTGCTTGATTTTGATGCCTTATGTGATGCATTAGATGGTGGAAAAATAATAGGTGCAGGTGTAGATGCTTACAAGATTGAACCAAAAAGCAAGGACGAAGAACTAATAACTCCATTGCGAAAATATGGAAATGTGATTATTACACCACATATTGGAGGTTTAACTGAAGAAGCACAAGTTGCTATGGCAGTGGATATGGCGGAAAAAATGGCAAATTTTTTGCAATATGGAAGTACAAGCGGTGCAGTCAATTTTCCTGAAATAAATGCAGTGGCCAATGGTAATGCGGATAGAATTTTGCATATACATAAAAATATTCCCGGTGTGATGATGGATTTAAATAGAATATTTGGTGAGATTGGTTTAAATATTGAAGCGCAACAACTAAATACAAAGAGTAACATTGGATATAGTGTGATTGATGTGAAAAAAGGCACACTAAACAATGAGATATTAGAAAAACTCAAAGAGGTTAAAGAAACATTAAGAGTGATAAAAGTATAGCAATACTATTTAATTTTCTAAATGAGATAAATTCATTTCAAAAAAACCCTCTTTTTAGAGGGTTTTTTGATTGTTCATCTAAAATTAAAAAACTATTTCTTTGCTGCTGGTGCTTTTGCATCCTTTGCAGGTGCGGATGCTGCTGCTTTTGCATCCTTTACAGGTGCTGTGGCAGGAGTTTTTGCATCAGTTGTAGCGTCAACAGATGTTGTTTTATCGTCTTCTGTTGATTTACCTTTACCCGTTATAGAAACTATCACATAATTATCTTTTTTAACAGATTTAACACCTTCTGGTAAGTTAATATCGTTTATTTTAAGATTACTTCCGATATGTAATTTAGATATATCAACCTCTATTGATTGCGGAATTTTATTTGAATCAACGAATAAAAATAATTTTCTTTTTACCACATTTAAGAAGCCACCCTTTTTTAAACCTGGAGATTTATCTTGTCCTGTATATTTAACCGGCACAATAGTTTTAACTTCTTTTTTGCCTTCAAGATTGACAAAATCAATATGTCTTGGCAAATCACTAACTGGATCAATATCAAGTTGATATGCAATAACTTTGTATTTTTTTTTATCAACGATTAATTCAATAGTTTTAGTTTCGATGCCACCTTTTAAATATTCCTTATCAAATTCTTTTTTGATAATTGAAATAAAAGTGTTTTCTTTTCCGTTATCTCCATAAATCACGGCAGGAATAAAACCATCCTGTTTAAGTCTATTAGTATTAGAAGAGCCTAAATCTTTTCTAATGCTACCATTTAAAGTAAAATCTACCATAATACTCTCACATTTTGTTAATAATTGGTGCGGATAAAAGGATTTGAACCTTCACCCCTTTTGACAAGGACAGACACCTCAAGCCTGCGTGTCTACCATTCCACCATATCCGCATTACAAATATTATAATAAATGTTTTATTTTAAAATACAAATTTATTTTATTTTTTAGGCGCAGGTTTAGGCGCAGATTTAGCGGTATTTGCTTCTGCTTTTCTGTTGCCAGAGTGACCATGGAACGTTCTTGTTGGTGCAAATTCACCAAACTTATGTCCTACCATACCTTCACTCACTAACACTGAAATAAACTTTTTTCCATTATAAACACTAAAAGTAAGGCCTACAAATTGTGGCACAATAGTTGATCTTCTAGACCAAATTTTAATAATGTTCTTTTTTGGCGCTTCTTGCATAGCCTTTGCTTTCTTTAATAGATAACCATCTACAAAAGGAATTTTCCAAACACTTCTTGTCATAATAAACAATTTTAATTTATAATGATAATATAAATGTTATTTTTTATATTTGCAAATTTATTTTTTTTTTATAATATAAATATTATTATAATGTTTGTTTTTATATGACTTATCAATCAGTTTTTTTGCAAGAGGCGCAGGCAAGAGGTTTTTTAAATCAATGCACCAATTTTGAGGAATTGGATAAACAATTATGTAAAGGAGAGCCGATTGTAGCCTATTGGGGAACCGACCCTACAGCCGACTCACTGCATGTTGGTCACTTGTTTTCCCTGATGATAATGCGACTTTTTCAAAGATGTGGCAATAAGCCTATTTTATTGATTGGAGGTTCAACTGCTTTAATTGGTGATCCAAGTGGTAGAGATATATCAAGACCGATGATGACAAAAGAAGTGTTAGACAGCAATAAAGAAGGCATTAAAAAATCAATGTCAAAGTTTATAAAATTTGGAGAAGGTAAGACTGATGCAATTTTAGTTGATAATTATGATTGGAGTAAAGATATAAATTGGATTGATCTTTTGCGAGATATTGGCCCTCATATATCGGTAAACAGGATGTTAACAATGGATAGTGTGCGACTAAGACTTGAAAAGGAGGAGCATATGTCTTTTTTAGAATTTAATTATATGGTTATGCAGGCAAATGATTTTTACTATTTATACAAAAATCATAATTGTACTTTGCAATTATGTGGAGCAGACCAATGGGGAAATGTTGTGGCAGGAGTGGATTTATCAAGACGAATGCAATTTGCAAATAATATGCCAGCACAGGAAATTTATGGGTTGTCAACCCCTTTATTATTGGATGCAACTGGTAAAAAACTTGGAAAATCAAATGGTAATGCCGTGTGGATTAATGAAGAAAAAATAAATGGTTTTGATTATTTTCAATATTTTAGAAATATCGCTGATAGTGATGTTGAAAGATTTTTGAAAATTTATACTGATTTTTCATTAGATGAGGCAACAAAAATTGCAAAAGGAGATCCTAATGAGGCAAAAAAAATACTTGCCTATGAAGCCACAAAAATGTGTAGAAGTGAAGAAGAGGCAAACAAAATTTTAAAACAGGCGCAGGATATATTTGAAAATAAGTCAATCGATGCTTTACCGGTTTTAGAATATAGTGTTGCAGATGGCGACAGTATTTTTAAATTGTTATCAAATTTAAAGTTATGTGAAAGTAATGGAGTGGCAAAAAGGGAAATACAAGGTGGAGGTGTAAAAATTGATGATGTAAGAGTTGATGATGCAAATAAGGTTGTAAGTGAATTAAAAGAATTTAAATTGAGCGTGGGAAAAAAGAAACATTATTTGGTAAAAATAAAATAAATTTACAATATTTTTGATAAAAAACTCTTTGTTCTTTCCTCTTTTGCATGTTTGAATATTTGTTCTGGCGTGCCCTGTTCCACAATTTGACCGTTATCCATAAATATAACTCGATCTCCAACTTCTCTTGCGAATCCCATCTCATGGGTTACAACCACCATTGTCATTCCCTCCAATGCTAAATTTTTCATTACATCCAACACTTCTTGCACCATCTCTGGGTCAAGGGCGGATGTAGGTTCATCAAATAACATAATTTTTGGTTTCATGGTCAATGCTCTCGCTATGGCAACTCTTTGTTTTTGACCGCCAGAAAGTTGTTTTGGAAATGAATAGGCTTTATTTCTTAACCCAACTTTTTTCAGATAATGGTCAGCAATTCTTTTTGCGGAAAATTCTGTTAAATCTCTAATTTTCATAGGTGCAAGTGTTAAATTTTGCAAAATATTTAAATGTGGAAATAGATTAAAATGTTGAAACACCATTCCCAATTCCTTTCTTATTGAAATTATATTTTTTTCATTAGTTTGCACTCCTTCCACAGTAATCGTTCCATCAGTTGGAGTTTCCAAATAGTTTAGACATCTTAAAAAAGTTGATTTTCCACTACCGGAAGGGCCAATTATCACCACAACTTCTCCTTTTTTAATTTCCATATCAATTCCCTTTAAAACTTCCAATTTACCGAAGTTTTTCACAAGATTTTCAGTTTTTATTATTGTTTCCTTAGTCATTTAATCTCCTTTCAGCAAAAGTTATAAGTCTTGATAAAGATACCACTAAAATTAAATAAAAAATAGCAACCATCAACCAAATTTCAAAACTTGCATAGGTTCTGGCTATAATAAGTTGACCTTCTCTTGTAAGTTCTCTCATGCCAATAACTGACACAATTGAAGTTCCTTTCAAAAGTCCTATAAATTCATTCCCCATTGCAGGAAGAATTCTTTTTATTGCCTGAGGAAAAATTATATAAAACATAACTTGAAAATTATTTAAACCAAGCGATTTACCAGCTTCGGTTTGCCCTATATCGATACTTTGAATTCCACCTTTTACAATTTCACTAATATAGGCACCGCTATTAAGTCCACAAGCTATTATACAGGCAGCAAATGGTTCTATATTTAAATGCAGAATAGATGGAATTGCGAAATATATAATAAATAATTGCACTATTAGAGGAGTTCCTCTAAAAAAATCACTATATCCAACAGCAATCCAATTTAATATTTTATACTTCGATACCCTTGCTAAACCTGCAAAAAGACCTAAAATTGACCCCACCAATACACTCACAGCACTCAATTTTAGTGTCATTATAGTCCCTTTTATAAGGAACGGAATGGATTTTAACATTAATTCTGTATCCATATTTATTCTCCAAAATATTTATTCACAATTTTATTATACACACCTTTTTGTCTAATAAAATGCAAACCATCGTTTATTTGCTTTAACAATTTAGTGTCTTTTTTATTTATGGCAAAAGAAAACTCATTTTTAAGAAAAGTATTGTGACTTACAAGCGAAAATTTATCTACATCCGGTCTTTTTAGTACAGCAGTTACTTTATCCAACACAATTGTCTCGATTTCTCCACTCTCCAATGCAGAAAAAGCATTTTGTATATCGTATTTTAAAACAGTGCTTTTTATAAGTGAATTTTTAAGATCATAATTATCATCAATATTTGCTATTACACCAATTTTTTTATTATTTACATCTTGTTTTTTTAAAATATTGTTATTTGATGAGAGTTTTACAAGCACAAATCCATTGTCAAAGTATGAATTTGAAAAAGAAGCATTTTTTGTTTTATTACCACTTGTTATTGCTATATCAATAGTTTTTTTTTCTAACTCCAAGGCAAAATCATCAACATTTTTGTAAATAACATCTTGTTTTAATATTTCACTTAAAATATCAATACTAAAACCAGTTAATTTGCCCTTATTGTCATAATAAACAAAAGGTTCTTTTTGTTTTATACCAATAACTAAAAGTTTTTTTTGCATCGTATTAAGATATATATAATAGCCGCCGACTACTATAATAATCAATAATAAAACAAAATAAACTTTTTTCATAATTTATATTAATAGATAAAAAAAATTATTTGTCAAAATTATATTATAATTTGATTTTAATAAAATAATAGGCACAATATAAATTATGAAGATTATTTTTTTATTTTTTATTTTTATCAACTTAACATTTGCTAGCAATTTAAAAATTGTAGCAAAAGTAAATGATACAAGTATCACGGAGTATGATTATGACAATTTTGCAAGAAATTATAAGGGAAAAATGAGGGATGAAATACTCGATTTATTGATAGAAATTACATTGAAAAATGATATATACACAAAAGAAAATGTTAAATTTAATGAAGCCGAATTTAAAGAAAGCGGAATAAAAAGCAAAGATGACTATATGTGGTATAAGTTTGTTGACAAGGTAATAAAATCGAGAGTATATTTAACGAGGGCCGAAATTGAAGATAATTTGGAATATATTGGTGAAAAAAATAAAATTATTCGTTTTAATATTTCTCAAATCATGTTAAAGAATAGCGAAAAAAATAAGGAAGTAATATATAAATTATATGAAGAAATTAGGGATAATGATAATTTTGAAAAAATTGCAAAAACTTTTAGTGAAGTAAACAAGGAAAATGCAGGTTATTTTGGTTGGTTGTATGAAAAAGAAATGAATGGGGAAATTTATGAAAATGTCAAAAATTTATTAAAAGGAAGCATAACAAAACCATTTAAAGTTAACGATTATTATGTTATTGCAAAACTTAACGACAAGGAAGAGCAAAAAGTTTCATTAAACAATGAGAATGTAAACAAAATGCAATATTTAATTTATAACAAAAAAATATTATTGGAGGCACAAAAATATTACGAATTTATGTATAATAATGCTTTAATAGAAAAAATGTAATAATTTTTGTTTCATTCTGTTTCCACCTATATATAATTTTTATTTGCATTTATTTATAAAAAATTTGATAATAAGTTGTAACAAATTTAGGAGTTTTTATGGGTAATAAAGACATTAAGAAAGAAGTTAAAAAGCCAAAGAAATCTGAAAAGAAATAATTTTGACTAAATTTTGACTAACTTTACAAGAATCTCCATATATGAGGAGATTCTTTTATATTCTTATAATACCCTTTTCAACTTTTTATTTTACGACTATACAATCTATTTTACTTTTATTTGTTATTTTAATATATTCATTACAAAATCCATTTGCATCGTTTTCATTTTCAAAACTTCCTAACTGCAATTTATATAAAGAAGCAACTGATGACTTGTCATTTTGTTCTATGTAATAATTTTTGCTATCCAATAAATTTGGATATTTTTCTTTTATATTTTCCCAAT
>JAITOR010000025.1 GCA_031289855.1 Rickettsiales bacterium | reverse complement strand
GAAGTGATTAAATAAATAAAAAAAGTAAAAAAATATATGAATTTTTATTTATTTAATGAGGAAAGAATAATGATGGTAGGAAAAAAAATATTTGGGTAAGAAAAAAAATAATAAAATTTTACCTCTAAAACATTTACATTCCATGTGGTTATATTAAATTATTATGAGGTGAGCAATAAAAAAGAAAATAAAATGTTGATGGATGACATTAAATATTTATTTATTTCACTTCTTCAAATTCAATCAATATATCGTCCGTGTTCACCAAGTCTTTTTCCTTGCAATTTACGGATTTTATCATCACATCATAATCCGTTCTTATGATATTTTCCATTTTCATCGCTTCAATTGTTAACAATTCTCCACCAGCATTCACTTTATCTCCCTTTTTCACAAACATCTTTATCACATTGCCAGTAATAGGAGATTTTAATTCGGTTGGTTTTACATCCTTTGGCTTCGGTGGCATATATTGTTCCAACTCTGCAATGTGCGGTAACAAAATATTAATTTCCAATGTTGAACCATTGTATTGCAATTGATAACCGCCTATTCCATTATTTTTTAAAATTTTAACATTCACTTCTTTATTATTTATTTTTGCTCTAAAAATATTATCGTTAAAATTCCATTCGCTATCAACTTTAATAAAGTTATTTTCATATTCTACACCAATTCCCTTTGGAGTTTCCGTTATATTGCAAGTATATCTAATTTCATTGGCGTTGCATATAAGTTTTAATCCATTTTCAAAAATATCACCATTATTTATGGTTGTGGTTTTTTTCATATTAGTAATATATAAAAAGGAAGCGCCACCAAGTAACACCTCTATTTCATCCTTCGTTACACCATCCTCCACAATTCCTTCTGAAAATTCATTCTTGATAAAGGCGGTATTAAAAATTCCACTTTTAAATTTTTCATTATTTAATATAATCTCTAAAAAATGTATGTTTGTTGTGATTCCATCAATATAAAAACCACTGAGAGCATTTTGCATTTTCTCTATCGCATCTTTTCTATCTTTTCCACGAGTAATAAGTTTTGCAATCATATTATCGTAAAACATGCTTATTGTATAACCTTCATAAACGCTTGTATCAACCCTAACGTCCTTATCATTTTTTAATGGCTCTATGTATTTATTAATTCTACCGATTGATGGCATAAAGTTTTTACTTGGATCTTCGGCATTTATACGGCATTCAATTGCATGTCCATTAAGTTTAATATCTGTCTGTTTAAAAGGTAATTCCTCGCCTTTTGCAACATTTATCATAACTTCGACCAAATCAAGCCCAGTAACCATCTCACTCACAGTATGTTCCACTTGAAGCCTTGTGTTCATTTCCATGAAGTAAAAATTATTATCTTTATCCATTAAAAATTCCAATGTACCAGCAGAGTAATATTCAACTTTCTTTGCTAAGGCCACAGCCTGTGCATACATTTTATTTCTCGTTCTTGCATCCATAACGGGACAAGGAGATTCTTCGATTATTTTTTGATTATTTCGTTGCACCGAGCAATCTCTATCACCTAAACAAATTACATTTCCATGTTTATCACCTATTATTTGAATTTCCACATGTCTTGGATCCACGATAAATTTTTCCATAAAAATTCTATCATCTCCAAAGCTATTTTTTGCTTCGTTTCTAACACTTTCAAGGGCAGATTTTAACTCTATTTCTTTGTGTATTATTCTAATACCCTTACCACCGCCACCAGCAGCAGCCTTTAAAATTACTGGATATTTTATTTTTTTTGCAATTTCTTTTGCTTTTTCAACCGTATCAATGGTTGAACCTTCACTTGGAATTACACTAACATTTGATTCTGTCGCAAGTTTTTTTGAATAAATTTTATCACCCATAAATTTAATAGCCTTAGAAGATGGCCCAACGAATGATATATTTTCTTTTTCTAATGCCTGAGCAAATTTCCAATTTTCTGACAAAAATCCCCAACCCGGATGCACATATTTCACACCTAAAGTTTTGCAGGCTGATATAATTTTTGGTACATTTAAATAGCTTTCGGATGACAAAGCACCACCCAATAAAACAGATTCATCAGCCAAAGCGACATGTAGGGAATTTATATCCGCCTCGCTATATACTGCGACTGTTTTTAAACCCATTTTTTTTGCTGTTCTTATAATTCTACAAGCAACTTCTCCACGATTAGCAATTAAAATTTTTTCTGTCATATAACAAATAAGTATTAATATTTCTATATTATCATGCAGTTTTAAAAAGTAAATTTTATTTTTATTTATTTTTCAAATTATACTCTTTTTGTGCCTGGTCACCTCCACACAAATTAACCCTCCCCTTAAGAGAAGGGTCAAATTGTGGAGTGATTTGGGGAGGAGTAATATATTTGTCTATTATTTATCCTTATATTTCAAAATCGGTTTTTCCTTCCCAAGCATATTTGTAAATTTGCTCCAATTCTTTTATCAAAGGATATCGTGGATTTGCTCCTGTGCATTGGTCGTCAAATGCTTCTTCTGCCGCACCGGCTTCAATAAATTCATCAAATTGTTTTTGTGTAACCACTGGAACTTCTTTGTTTAATGCTCTATCAAATCTTGTGGCAGATTTAATCGATGAAGCAATACCAATTTCAGCCTTAATTTTTTCAATGGCCTTAATCAAATTGCTAACTTTTTCATCATCAGTCTTTCCACCAAATCCTAAAATATCACTTAATCTTGCATATTTTTG
>JAITOR010000036.1 GCA_031289855.1 Rickettsiales bacterium | reverse complement strand
GCAAGTTTACCATGTATTTATTTATTTTATTTAACTTATTTATTCATTATAAACTCTGTAAATATTTAGATTAAATTACAATTATAGTAACCATAATTTTGTCTAATTTTTTAGTGTAGTGATAGGAAAATGCAAAAATCAATGTGATATGATTAAATGAAATTAAAATATAAATTTGATTTCTTGTAAAATACTATATATATTCCGTTATATTAATAATTTTAATTCTATGGACGAGATAGTTTCTTTATGCAAAAGACGAGGTTTTATTTTTCAATCTTCATCGATTTATGGTGGGTTGCAAGGTGTATATGACTTCGGACCATTGGGTGTAGAATTAAAAAACAATATCAAAAAATCTTGGTGGAAGTCAATGATTTATGAGCGAGATGATGTGGAAGGTCTTGATTCTGCTTTATTGGTAAATCCATTGGTCTTGAAACATAGCGGTCATGAGGCTACTTTTACTGATCCACTTGTGGATTGTAAAGATTGCAAAAAACGAATGCGATTAGATAAATTGCAAAAGACAGGACAATGCGATTATTGTGGTAGTAAAAATTTAACAGAACCACGACCATTTAATTTGATGTTTAAAACAAATGTTGGACCCGTGGAAGATGGAACTTCGTTTGCATATTTGCGACCAGAAACAGCCCAAGGTATTTTTACAAATTTTAAAAATGTTATAGATAGCACCGCAAGAACTTTACCATTTGGTATCGCTCAAATTGGTAAATCTTTTAGAAATGAAATTACGCCAAAAAATTTTTTATTTAGAGTGAGAGAATTTGAACAGGCGGAATTAGAATTTTTTGTGGAACCGGGAACTGATGAGGAATGGCATAAAAAATGGATTGAAATAAGATATAATTGGTGGATAACCCAAGGTGTTCGTGCTGAAAATTTACAAAAATTTGTTCAACCAAAGGAAGATTTATCACACTACTCAAAAGGAACCATTGATTTGTTGTATAAATTTCCACATGGATTTGATGAAGTGGAAGGAATTGCAAATAGACAGGATTTTGATTTGGGTAGTCATACAAAAAATCAAGATGAATTCAAATTAAATGCTCATGTTTTGCCAAACAAAGATTCAATTACAAAAATGGATATAAATAAATTTATTCCATTCGTCATTGAACCAAGTTTGGGAATTGAAAGATGTTTGCTTGCTTTAATATGCGATGCATATACAAAAGAAAAAATTGGAGACAATGATGAAAGAATTGTTTTAAAATTTAAAAAACATATTGCACCAATAAAAGTTGCCGTAATTCCATTGGCAAAAAATAACGAAAAAATTGTTGAAAAAGCACAAGAAATTAAGAGAAAATTACAAAGTCTGGGATTAGGCAGAATTAAATATGAAGATACGGGAAATGTTGGTAAAGCATACAGACGAAATGATGAAATTGGAACTCCTCTATGTATTACAATTGATTATGAAACATTTGAAAATTCACCAGAAAGTATAACCGTTAGAGATAGAGACACAATGAAACAAATTAGGGTAAATACAGAAGAGTTGGAAGATTATATAAAGGACTACTTTAAATAAAAATAATTAAATTATTTCATTGGTGTCTGTTATTTTTGCATATTCTATAATTTCTTCATTTATTTTATTTTTTACGAGATTTATTGTATTTAAAATTGCAAAAGAACATGAGATTTTGTCAGCATTTCCATGACTTTTAACCACTACACCATTCACACCCACTAACATTGCACCGTTATATCTTTTGTGGTCAATTCTTTTTTTTGCCTTGTTTAAACCACCTTTTGCAAAAAAATAGCCAAACATAGCAAAAATATTACTTGTAAAGCCACTTTTAATTACCGAAGCAAAAAATTTACTTGTTCCTTCAATGGCTTTTAAAACTACATTTCCAGTAAAACCATCAGTTACCACAATATTTATGTCGCCCTCCAACATTTTATCACTTTCCACATAACCCCTAAAATTTTCTTTCAAAAGGCTATTTTTTAACATTTGAGAGGCATTTTTAATCGAATCGTTCCCCTTCATTTCTTCACTTCCAATATTTAAAATTGCAATACTTGGGCTTAAAATATTATTAATCGCCTTATAATAAGCCCATCCCATAATTGCAAATTGAAAAAGATTCGTTGAATCACACTCCAAATTTGCTCCCATATCAAGCAATGCAGTTGAAGTTCCCAAATAATTAGGAAGAAGTTGTATCAATGCTGGTCTTTCAATTCCTTGCATTGTTCGTAAAATAATTTTTGCCAATGCCATGTATGCACCGGTATTTCCCGCTGATATCACGGCATTCGCTTCATTATTTTTTACAGCCTCTATTGCCAATCTCATGCTTGTATCCCTTTGTCTTACAGCAATATGTGGTTTGGTATCAGCAGTTACTACTTCCGATGCATGTATAACTTTTGAATTATTTTTTAATAGTTTTTTACCAATTAAACACTTTTCAATTTTTATCTCATCGCCATAAAGCAAAAAGAACACATCTTCCTTTGTATTTTTAAGTGCTAATTCCATACCGTCTACTACGGAACATGGAGCGAAATCGCCACCCATGCAATCAATAGCAATAGTTATTTTTTCAGTCATTATTGATTAGGTTGTTCTTCTTTTACCTTCACGGGTTTATCCTTTACAACCTTTTTACCATTATAATAACCATCGACAGAAATATGATGAGCCAACTTGTATTCACCTGTATCCTTGTCAATAATAACATTTGGTAATTTTACACTCAATGCTCCATTACCACCTTTTCTCATTCCTGCTTGAGATTTACTAACTTTTTTCTTTGGTACTGCCATATTTATTCCAGTTTATTTTTTTTAATGATAAAAGATAATATTTATAATTCAAATAAATTTTAATTATTTTGACTTTTTTTTACTTTGTATTATTATTTTACTATGTATAAAGTCAATAAAAATATTCCGCAACATTTAATGGGGCAGTTAATACAATACTCTAATAATGCGGACGATAAAGATGTTCAAACCACATCCGATCCAAAACGATTTAAAGATGAAAATTCAATAAATGAATGGTTAAAAAAAGGTAGAACAATATATACATTAGAGAATAATGGTGTATTGCTTGGTATTTTTTGGTTTGGAAAGGCTGAAATACCAGATGAAATAAAAGAATATAATATGCAATATACTTTTGCAGGAAGATTGTATGGTGAATTAAGAGGAAAAGGGCTTTTTAGAGAAATATTAAGAAATATGTTTAAAATTTTTATTGATGATAAAAACTATGATGGTGGTGGCTTTTGGGGTGAAAGCAAAAATCCCGCAATGATCAAAAGTTGTGAAAAAATAGGATTTAAGCAAGTGGGAAAAAATAAAATTGATACAAATATAAAAAGTAATTCATGGGAGAATAAACAAGTTTTTATGGTGGCAAAAAATATCTATTAATACAAAAATGGATTGTAAATTTACAATCCATTTTTAATTTATTATATTTATTTATTTCTTGTATTTTTCAACATTTTTTGAATATTTATCAACTTCGATTTTAAAAGGTTTTTTAACTTCTTTTTTTCCTTGTAAAAGTTTTACCACAGCATCCTTTTTAACAATTCTTTTTGTTATTAATTCTTGTTTTGAGATATCGTTTGATAAAGTGCCCTTTTCAATTAAAATGATAATTGCATCAGTGTTTAATACTTCGCTTTTAATATCAGTATGATGATTAAAACCTCTTTTAGGCAACCTCCTATGTAATGGAGTTTGTCCACCCTCAAAACCTTGCATTGATTTGGCGTTAGACCTTGATTTTTGACCCTTATGTCCTTTACCAGATGTCTTGCCTTTACCAGAACCTATACCTCTTCCAACTCTTTTTTTATTGGCATTAGCAACTGAATTTATTTCATTTAATCTCATTATAAACCTTTATTACATACAATGTTAATAACATAGTGAATAAAATACTTATTGTCAAATTAATTTAATTTTTTATTTGCTTTTTATTTTTTAATTATTTATTATCTAAAATAGATAAATTTGTAAATTATTATAAGATGGCAAATAGTAAAAAAAATACTGATGAAAAAGCAATTTCTGTTAAGAAAGAAATTGAAGCGACTACTCAAAAAAAGGAGACTGCTCCTAAAAAAGTAGCAGTTCCAGTGAAAAAAAAAGAAGTCGTAAAAGCACCGAAAACAGCGGATGCAAAATTAAAATCTCTTAAAGTGAGTCCAATTAAATTGGCTGCTTTAGCAAGAACTATAAAGGGTATGCCAGTCAATAAAGCTGTGGCTGCTTTAACTTTTTCTACAAAGGGAGCAGCAAAAGATGTTAATAAACTTCTTAAATCTGCTATGTCAAATGCAGAAAATAACTTTGGTTTAGATATTGATAAACTCTATATTAAAAATGTAGATGTTGGAAAATCTATGGTGTTAAAGAGATTCACTGCAAGAGGTAGAGGTAAAAGCAGTAAGTTATTAAAGCCGTTTAGTAATATTAGAATAGTGGTTGCAGAGCAAGAAGCGATAGTTAGAGCAACTAAAACAAAAGCAAATAAGGAGTAATATATGGGACAAAAAGTCAATCCAACAGGTTTTAGATTATTAACTAATCATAATTGGGGTTCAGTATGGTATAATGAAGAAAAATATGCTGACAATCTTTTGAAAGATTTGAAGATTAGAGAAGATATATTAAAAACATTCCCTGATGCCGCAATTAGTAAAGTGATTATTGAAAGAGTGGGAAATGGAATAAATGTTATTATCAAAACCGCAAAACCAGGTGTTTTGATTGGCAAGAAAGGTGCTGACATTGATAAAGTTAAAGAACAAGTTAAAAAATTGGGTGAAAAAGAAGTTAATGTAAAAATTAATGAAGTAACACAACCAGATGCAGATGCACAAGTTGTAGCTTTAAACATTGCAAAACAAATTGAAAACAGAGCAGCGTATAAAAGAGTTATTAAAAAAGCAATTCAAACTGCCATGAGATTTGGAATACAAGGTATTAAAATCAAAGTTGGTGGTAGATTAAATGGTGCTGATATTGCAAGAAGTGAAACTTTTAAGGAAGGTTCAATACCACTTCATACATTAAAAGCTGATGTTGATTATGCAACAGCCGAATCTCATACAATAATGGGTATAGTAGGTGTAAAAGTTTGGATTTGTAGAAATAAAGTTGGAAATAGTAAGAAATTAATAAGAAAATAATTATATAATTATTTTTATATTGTATACACACACTCTTCCACTTTTATCTTTTTTTGAGGGGAAGAGTGAATTTTATGCTTGCAATTAAAAAAATTCTTTTTCACTTTTAGTTTGCTTTTTTTAAAATTTAATATATCCTTTTAATATGAAAGTAAAAATGCATAGCAATGAAATAAAGAACTTTTTCGAAAAAAACGAAATCGAGAAGGCTGTTGTTAGAATGAAGAAAATGAAACATATATGTTCTATATTAATAGTTAAAATAAAAAAAAAGATAGTATGAAAAAGATTTTCTTATTTTTATTTTTTTTATCCTGTGCCAGTGTAAATAAAAGTTATATTTGTTCCGATGATTTTTTTGACATTAGAATTAGTGGTAATTTGTCGAAAGTTGAACAAAAACAATTGTCAAATATTATAATGAATGAAAGTGGTATAAAATATAGCATAAATAGTGAAAAAGAAATTATTTTAGAGGCAATAATTAATGAGGCTGGCACATTATTAAGTGCTGCCAACACTGTGGATTTAAAAAACATAATTTTAAACATCAAATTTAGAATAGTAAGCAATGAAAAAATCATATACAGCGGATTAATTAAAACTATGGATACAACGAATTATGACACAAAAAAAAGATTTGTTAGTGTTTTAAATAAAAAATATTCCTACAATAATTTATTTTTACAAGCGGGAAAAGAAGTAAAAAACAGAATTGATATATTGTTGAATAGTTGTTTAAAATGAACTTGAATATGTAAAACCTACATCAAAAAGCACAAGCATTTGTGGTTTAAAATTATATTTTTGCATAATTGCTTCAATTGTTTTTTCCGTAAATGAACCATATTTAGCAATTATTTCATTCCCCTGATGAAAAATCCCACTTTGATAGTAATTTTTAAAACCATATGAAAAAAATTTATTTACTCGGCTTGCATAACTTGCTCCCAATATTAAAATGCTATAATCGTTACCATTTTCATATTTACTATGGAATAAATCTCTTTCGCCCTTATTTAATACTACTTTAATGGAATTTTTATTTTTAATAAATTTATAGGATGTATTTAATGGGCAAATTGAAAGAATTCCATTATTACCACAAAGACCTTTTTCTACTCCTATTTTTTTATCGTAAGATATCATCCATTCATCATCGTTTGTAAATTTTATGTCAGGAAAATCTTTTTTTATCGCCTTCATAGTTTCCTGATAAAATAAAAATGATGCAGTATTTGTTTGATGCCAATCAGTTTTCCAATATAATGGTTGTTCTTTTTTGCTCAATTCAAAGAATCTTTTATGCAAATTTACAACTTGAAAATCAATTTTTTTACTTTTTAAATATTGATTTACTTGTTCTCCCTTATCACTGGCTTCAACAAAATTATTTGAAAGGCCAGCCATATCTCGCACTATCATTTCTCTAATTGGCATATAAACAACATAACATTTAATGCCATTTTTTTTGCACCATGCAGAAAGTTTTTTGTAACTATTTGCCATTTTTTCCAAATCATTTTGAGAAAATAATTGTGGAACATTTAGTAAGAGCGGCTTTTTTTGCCAATGCAAAACTTCATTATTTAATATTTGCGGATGAGTTGCTTTTACTATTCGATAAAGTTCGTTTATAAATTGTTTTAACTCCATTAATTTTTCTCTTTTTCTGAACCTATCGCTGAACCATTTGTTGAAATCATAACCATAGGTATTATTCAAGATGTTTTTTGGTTTGTTTTCCTTATTATTATTATATTCTTCGTTTTTTACATT
>JAITOR010000050.1 GCA_031289855.1 Rickettsiales bacterium | reverse complement strand
TTCACATTATATTTATCAAGTGTGCCATTTTTACTTAAATTTAATGCTATGTTTAAGGCAGTTTGACCGCCTAATGTTGCTAAAATAGCATCTGGTTTTTCTTTTTCTATTATTTGAGTAACAATTTCCTCATTTACTGGTTCAAGATAAATTTTGTCAGCAGTTTCGCTATCTGTCATTATTGTTGCTGGATTGGAATTTACCAAAATTACCCTATAACCTTCTTCCCTTAAAACTTTTGCTCCTTGTGTTCCAGAATAATCGAATTCACATGCCTGCCCAATAACAATTGGACCTGCACCTATAATCAAAATTGAATGAATATTTTTATTTTTTGACATATTGCAGTTTATACTTTTAATAAATAAATATTCAAATTAATTTGCAAGATTATAAATAATAAATATCATTACATGACATGGATAAGGAAGAAAAGATAAAAATAATAAAAGAGCAAATAGAAGAAAAAGTTCGTCCTGTATTGATATTTGATGGGGGAAATATCGAATTTATAGAATATACTGATGATGATATTTTGAAAGTAAAATTGCTTGGACATTGTCATGGATGTGGTATGGCTGATGTGACTTTAAAACATGCTGTATTTGGTGTATTGCAAGAATATGTACCAGATTTAAAGGATGTGGTAGCACTTGATTTTGATGAGGACGAAATACAACCATGAAAAAAACAGCGATTTATCCAGGAACATTTGATCCAATTACAAAAGGACATTTAGATGTTATAAAAAGAAGTTTGAAATTTTCCGATGAATTGATAGTTGCGATAGCACAAGATACAGGAAAAAACACCCTTTTTACCCAAAGCGAAAGAGTTAAACTTGTTGAAAATGAAGTTAAAAATTTAAAAAATGTAAAAATTGTGCCATTTGCAGGTTTAATTGCCGATTTTTTCAAAAAATACAATGCTACGTTTGTAATTAGGGGTGTTAGGGGATTTGCTGATTTTGAAAATGAATTTAACATGGCTGTAATAAATAAACGACTTTTTAAAAACTATGAAACTTTAATTTTACCCGCAACGGAAAAAGAAAAATTCACATCTTCCACGAATGTTAGAACGTTGGCAAAATTAGGAGGCGATATAAGTAGCTTTGTGAGTGAAGATATTGAAAAAGAAATTAAAAGGAAAATGGGATGAAATTAATAGATGATAAGGAATGGAAGGGGTTTTTAATACGAGCATACATTTATGTGGTATTTAAATTTTCTTTGGTTTTTGCGCTATTCCTACCTCTAATTTTAGAAAAAAGTTTATCTCCAATTTATATTTTTTATTTTTATATTGTAAATCAAATAACAAAGATTATTTTGGAAATTCCAACAGGAAGTTTGGCCGATAGATTTGGTGAAAAAAAATGTTTAATTGTGGCACAAATTTTGCAAATGATAGGTATATTGATATTTGTGATAAAAATAGATGAAACGACGGCGATTGTTGTTGGAATTATATTTGGATTGGCAGACACTATTTTAACGGGTCCTGACATTGTATACAATAATTTAAAACATTATGGTAGAGAAGATTATTTTACCATTTTTAATCGACGGAGCAATGCGATTATAAACTTTATTTTTGCAGCACTAGGAATATCAACTTCGCTTGTGTTGAAATTTTTTGGCAATTATAATACAATGATATGGACAGAATTTGTAATAGCCTGCATAGCTTTGATTGCCTTATTTGGAATCACTGACCATAAACAACGAAATGAAAATATACAAAAATTAAACACGAATTTGTTTAAAATAATCAAACAAGCATTTAAATATACTTTGAAACATAGAAGTATTTCGTATATGTTATTTAGAAATTGTATTTCCTATATTGTTGTTACAAAAGTAGTTGGTACATATAATTCCGTTTTATATAAAGACATTACAAATAATGAAAATATGGTTGGGTATTTGTTCTTTTTTGATGCAATGTCTGCTGCTTTATTTGGCTATTGGATGTCCATAAAAGATAGAAAAATTTCCACAAAATGGGCTCTTCTTTTATACATTATTACTGATTTATTATTGTTGGTTGCAATAGTGGTTTATAAATTTCCATTCTCATATTTGTTGATTATAGTTTTTTGGTGGCAAGGAATAATCGCGTATCCAGTATACTATGCTAAACAACAATCAATGATACCATTAAAAATTCGTAGCACAGTTGCATCAATTGAAAGTTTTATTAGAGCAATAATTTCAATTCCAGTTTTATATTATTTTAGTTATCTTAGTGAACAATATAGTTATTATTATGGCTTTTTATTTGTATCTATATTTGGATTTGTAATGCTTGGAATAGTTACTGCATTGATGTTAAGAGATAAACATATTATGAAAAACTAACCTTGTTGTTTTCAATTTTTATCAATCCTTCAGCACAACTTTTAAATAGAACAACATCAATATAACCCTTCATTTCACCAGTTTCATTTACTATAAAATCAAACATTTTATCACAAACAAATTTAATATCTTTATGTAGGTTTCCGTTATTAATTTTTTCTGTATTTTCACCATATAAAGCGCAACCTAATCTTTGTATATGTATGTCATATTTTACGGAATTAGCATCAAGACCAAGATTTCTCACAAGATGTCCTATCGTAATATTTCCGATTCCTTTAATGTTTAGCAAAAATGTTTTTTTGTCATTAGTGTTGTAAAAATCTTTCTGCAATTGTTCCTTTTTGTTCCATAAATCTAAAATAAAAGTTGTTTTTTTGCCGTTGAAAATTTCGTAAAGAATTTTTTCATCAACATTTTCTATGCTTTCTAAATAGTTAAAAATTTCTTTATGTTTCTTTTTTGCAATGGATTGTCTAAAACCACTTACCAAAATAACATATGCTATTTCTTTTACTAATTCAACGGGTGAAAATTTTGGTTGTGTTTTGAGTGTATATTTTATTTCATTAAAAGTATGGTAATCGCTATCAAGTCCTCGTTTTATAAGTTCACTTTCTAATTTATAGAATAAATTCTTATTTATCATCATTTGCTTAATTCCAAAAAACACACCACAATTGAATGCTTTTTATTCAAGTATATTCTATCAACATCAGTCAAAATATTTTTTACAAAATTAAACTTTTCAAGTATCATTTTTTCATTATTTCTGTTGGCAAAATCTTTCAAATCATCATCTATTTTGTCAGTTGTATAATATTTCAAAACATTATATAAAATATTCAAAATCAATTCATTGAATACCATAAATTTAAGATTTTCTTTGGCTTTTTTCTTTGGTTTTTCATCATTATTTTCTTTTATAATGTCATCAGCAAAAACATGTAATTTTTCAATATTTAAAACTTTTTGTGATAATAGATCCTTAATGTCCCTTGCAATTTTTTCACCATCATTATCCAAAATTAAATTTGCATAATAAATTGAACCTCCACTCATATCATACAATTCCTGAGTTCCACCTATCATTGCTTTTTTCCAGGACATGTAATCAAGTGACGGAATACTAACTTTTCTACACCTTGATTTTATTGTAATCAATACATTATTTATATTATGACAAACCAACAAGATATTCGTATTTCTGTGGGGCTCTTCCACCATTTTTAAAATTGCATTTTGCACTTTTTCGGTCATTTCATCCACTGCATTTACAATGATAACCTTATTTTTTGACATGGAAGCCGATAGTTGTATGAAATCCTTAATTTTGTCTACCACTTCAATTTTTATTTCTTTCTCTTTTTCCTCTTTCTCAATAAGCAAAAAATCAGGATGTGTCCTTGAATTTACAAGTCCTTCACTACCTTCTCCTAAAATTTTAATTGCCAATCGTTTTGCAATTTCAAATTTTCCAACACCTCTTTTACCAACTAATAAAAGAGAATGATGGAGTTTGTTATTTGAAAATTCTTGAAAAAGATTATTTTCCATTGAATAAAGTTTTTATTGTTTCAAAAATTTCATTTTCCGCAAATTTTGTAATTTCCACATCAAGCAAAGAAAAACCTCCTATAAAAAGCAAAGCAAGTGTGAATAAAGTTTGATATTCTTTATCTTCTTTTTTTACAAATGCCAAAAAATTTTTATATGGATGTATTTTGTTGTCAAACAAAAATCCATTTGCTACGATTGAAAAAGTAGTGGATGGTTTTATGATTAAAAAATCATTTTTAATCTTTTTTTTAAGTTCGAATACATTTCTTGAAATATCAAAACTTTCGGTTTGAGCGGTGCTTAAAATGAAGGAAATTTGTTCGCTATGCCCCTCTAAATATGGCATAGTATCTCCATTAATTTCAACGATTAAATTATCAATTTTGTTAGCCCATACGGCAATCAATAATTGCTCTATATTTTTAACCAATCCACAACAAATGCTACCATTTTCAATCTTAACATTGTCGAAATTCAATTTTTCTTTTTTGTTGATGTCTGTTCTTTTAAATACTATTCCATCATTTATATTGGCAGGAGCCAAAGCAACTTCTATAAGTTTTTTGTTATCCTTTGTTTTACCAAACAAAAAAACTTTAAAACTTATTGTAGTTTGCTTTCCATTGTACATAATTACCTTTTAAAAAATTCTTTTGACATTGGGGTTAAAACAGTTACCAATATCAATTTTACTATCTCTCCCGTAATAAATGGATATAAACCATATTCCAACACTTTATCGGCCGGAACCAACAAAGATAGTTGTAATAGTCCAAAAATATAAGTTATGATTAAACCCACAAAAACTACACCAGCAATTTTTAATTTTGAATTTGATTGTTCCGCAAAATGACTAATGAATGCAGACGCAAATACAAAACCTATTAAAAATCCACCACTTGTTCCCATTAAAATTGGTAATCCTGCTCTATGGCCAGTAAAAACTGGAAGGCCCGCAACACCTTCAAGTATATATAAAATCATAGTTGATACGGCTAATTTTGTAGGTAGACATAAAGCCAAAACCATCATACCAAGTGTTTGACCACTTATATTTACAATAGGGAGAGGAATATAAATTTGGGCAGCCACTGCCATTACGAACGATGCAAAAAGCACTTTAAATATAACCTTTACATCAATTTTATTTATAACATTTTCCATAAATAATAATTTTAATTTAGTTAACTATTTAAGATAATATTTATTAAATAACATTTAGTCAAATTAATTTGCAAAATAAAAATAATTGTATTACTATCGTAATAGTTAATAAGTGTTATAAAAATAGGAATAAAAATGAAAATTTTTTTGTTAAGTGTTTTATTTATTGTATCAATAGTGTCAGTAAATGCAACAGAAATTGCTGTTATAAAATTGGATGAAATTGTAAAAAACTCTGCTGCTATGGTAAAAGCCGAGAAGGAAATTAAAGAAAAAAAAGAAGGTATTGAAAAAGATTTGAAGAAAAAAGAAAAAGTTTTGCAAACTGAAAAAGAAGAATTGGAAGGGCAAATTAAAGTTCTTGACCAGTCAGTGGCGCAAGATAAAATACAGAAATTCCAAGAAAAAGTAGTAAAATTTCAAAATGAAGTAAAAGAAAATGAAGGAAGTTTACAAAGTGCTTATGTTGATGTGGTAACTCAGATAACTAATAATATAAAAGTTATTGTGAGTGATTTGAAAAAAGAAAAAGATGGTAAATATATTTTTGATGTAGTTTTACCTTCATCTTTTGTGGTTTATAACGATGGAAAATTAGATATTTCTGGTGAAGTAATTACAAGATTAAACAAACAATATAAAACAGTAAAAGTTAATTTTAAGAAAAAATAGTTGGCATTTATCAAAAAATTACATATAGTAAATTATAGGGTTTATAAGGATAGATATTTTGATTTTTTACCCATAAACAATATCATTTATGGAAAAAATGGAGTAGGAAAGACAAATGTGTTGGAAAGTATATCAATGTTGTCTGTGGGAAAAGGTCTTTTAAATGCGGATATGGGCGATATTTTAAGGGTAGATGAAAAAAGCGTGAATAGTTTTTATGATGGTTATGGTTGGAGTGTGAATGCTAATATTATAGGACATCCAATTATTGATGATGTAATGGTTTATACAGAAAATGATAAGAAGAAAATTAAGATGAATGGTAATGTGGTTAGAGGGCAAAATGAATTGAATGATATTTTTAATATTATTTGGTTGACTCCTAATATGCAAAATTTTTTCAATGAAGATAAAAGTGTAAGAAGAAAATTTCTTGATAGATGTGTATATTTAATAAATACTGGACATGCAAAATTGGTTTCAAAATACGAATATTATGTAAAAGAACGAATAAAAGTTTTGCAAGAAAAATATGATGTAAATTGGCTTTCTGTATTGGAAAATAAAATTGCAGAAACTGGTGTTGAAATTACAATGGCACGAGAAAATGTTGTGAATATTATGAATAATTTGATTGAAAAATACGATTTTGAATTTCCAAAATTTATTCTATCAATGGAGAAGGGAATTTTTAAAAATTCTGATGAATTTAGGCAACTTTTATTTAAAAATAGACAGCAGGATAAATTTTCTAAGCGAACAAAAGACGGAACTCATAAAAGTGATTTGAAAGTTTTTTATCACACAAAAAACATAATGGGTGAATTTTGCTCCACTGGAGAACAAAAATTATTATTAATATCATTAACTTTGTTAAAAGCCTTTATGTGCGTCGAAATGAAAAAGGCGAGCCCAATTATATTGTTGGATGAAGTTTTTTCATATTTGGATAACACAAAAAAAATAGCATTATTTAGTGAATTAAAAAAATTACAAGTTCAAACATTTATAACGGCAACGGACATCAAGGTATTTGATGGCATGCTTGAAGGTGAAAATTGCATCGCCTTATAATTTTCAAATAAGCCCTTTGAACTCCCTCCCTCGATATTCAAAACTTTTATACATATCATAACTTGGTGCGGCTGGTGACAATATAATCGCTATATTGTTATCATTTTTTGCTTTTTCCCTTAAAATTTTCATACACTCTTTTAAATTTTCACATATTTTATAATTTTTAAATTTCACATCATCAAAGTTTTTTGCAATTCTATCTTTTGTTTGCCCCAATAATGCTATAAATTTTATATTATCGTTATTTTTAATCTCATTCACGATTATTGAATAATCTTGCTTTCTATCAAAGCCACCCAAAATTCCATAAATATTTTTATTTCTAAATGTTTTATAACATGCGAGAGCGGCCTCTGGAATTGTTGAAATACTATCATTTACAAAAATTATATCATCATGCTTTATAATTTCCAATCTATGCTCTATAGGTGCAAAATCATCAATATATTCCTGTTTTATTTTTGATAAATCAATCTTTAACTCATATAATAGGCTAAATACAAAACTTAAATTTTTATAATTATGTTCCCCTAAAAGTTTCATATTTGCAGTGCTCCACAACTTTTTATCACCTTGCCACCAAGCATTATCCTTATAAATCACAGGAAAATTATTCACATCATATTTTTTTTGTTTTATAATATTTTCAAAAATATCGACATCACAAACTTTTTGTTCTACAATTTGGTTAATTAAGCCACCTTTGATAGTTTTTTCATCTAATATTTTTGTTTTTCTTTCTTCTATTTTGTATTTTAGAAAAACAAATTCATTTGTTAAATCAACAGGCTTTTCTTTTTCCCCCCAATATTCGCTAATTCCAATTTTCACCCCATTTAACAAATTTTTCTTATCTCTAAAATAATTTTCATGAGTTCTATGCCAATCAATATGTTCAGGATATAAATTTAACAATATTCCGGCCTTTGGATAAGCCTGTAAATCGCTAGTTTGATAGGAGGATAATTCCGTTACGACAAAATCACATTTTTTTGCCTTATCCACCAAATTTATCGTTGGAACTCCCATATTTCCAGTAAGCATAGTCTTATATCCGGTTTTTTCAAGAATGTAATTACAAAAGGTGGATGTGGTTGTTTTACCTTTTGAGCCTGTAATTCCAATAGTTACAACATCACATTCTGCCAATTCACTATAAAAAATACTCTTTTCAGTTATAAATATCGTTTTTTTTGCATTCTTAATTTCATTCTTATAAATACTAACTCCCGGGCTTCTCACTATCAAATCCAATTTATCCACATATTCTGTGGCATTTGTATCATCAATAACGACAATATTCTTATTGGGATACATCGCACTCAATTTGTCATACACAGCCTTTCCTTCAACACCCATTCCCCAAATTCCAATTGATAAATTTTTTAACTTTTTGAGTGCAAACATATCGCTTATCCTAATTGAATAAATTTTTAATTTTACACAATAATCCAACTGGTTTTTTTGTTATATTGTTGATTGGTTTCTTGTGATTATTGTTATTATTATTTTTTTGTTGAACTTTTTGTTGTTGTTTTTGAATTATTTTATTTTTCCTATGGTTATTTACATCTTCAATTACCGTATCTAATTCCATTTCTTGCCTATTGTTTAACTTATCTTTTTCATCATCGGTTAGATGTTGTCGTTTTCTAATTATAAAATTATTGTCCGACAAACTATCATTAACTTCAATAAATATCGTAACTTCATAATGTTTTTCTATTCTAACTATTTCATTTTTTCTAAAATTAGTTAAGTATTTTACTAATTCTTTTGTGGTTTCGATAGTTAAAACATCGACTTTATCGGTTGTAATTGCATATCTAATGTCTCTTAAAATACTCATTGACATTAAATCTATTGATTTTACTTTACCGCTACCTTGACAACAAGGGCATATTTCATTAATTTTTTCTCTTTGATTTGCCACTAATCTTTGCCTTGACATTTCTAAAAGTCCAAACTGACTTATTCTTGCGATTTGAATTCTTGCTCTGTCATCATTTGTGGCCTGTCTCATAATATTTTCCAATGACCTTTTATGTTTATCATCTTCCATATCAATAAAATCAACAACTATTAACCCAGCCAAATCCCTCAATTTCAATTGTCTACCAATTTCTTTTGCTGCCTCAACATTTGTTTTGTAGGCTGTATCTTCAATGTTATTGTTATTGTGGTTTGATTTCCCTGAATTAATATCAATTGCAATCAAAGCCTCAGTCACATCAATAACCAATGAAGCGCCAGATGGCAATAGCACTTTGTTTTCATACATTTTAATTAATTGTTCTTCAACTTTATACTCATAAAACAAAGGTAGTTTTTCTTTATATTGAGTGACTTTAATGCCACCATTAACATAAATCATATCCACAGATTGTTTTACCTTATTATAAGTATCTGTACCCTCCACCAATATTTCTTCGGTGGTCTTATTTACGATATCCCTAATTGTTCGTTTTATAACATCCTCTTCGCTATGTAAAAACATAGGTTTTTTTTCTGTATTTGCGGTTGCTAATATAAAATTCCACAATCTTGTCAAATAATTGTAGTCTTTTTCTATTGTTTCTTCATCACCTTCTTTTACGGCTGTTCTTAAAATTATCGACATTCCTTTTGGAACATTTAACGAGGTTATTTTATCTCGCAAAAACTTTCTTTCCTGTGAATTTATAACTTTCCTTGAAACTCCACCATTTCCACCACTATTACACATTAAAACACAATATTTTCCTGCCAATGTTACGTAAGTAGTTACTGCGACACCTTTTTCACCTCTTTCCTCCTTTAAAACTTGTATTACAATCAATTGTCCTACTTTAATTTTGTATTTTGGTTGCTCCTTAATAACTCCACTTTCATCCGAGTTATTAAAAAATTTTAAAACCGATAAGTCCTTTAACTTATCTTCTGGTGCATCGTAATAGTCTGGATGTATATCAGCGAATGGTAAAAATCCATGTCTATCGCCACCATAAATCACAAACGCTGCCTGCAAAGAATGTTCTACTCTTGTAACTTCCGCAAGGTAAATATTACCCTTTTGTTGTTTAAAATATATATCCTCCCTGTCATAATCTTGTAGTATTCCGTTATCCACTACCGCAATTCTCGTTTCCTCTTTAAAAACTCCATCTATCAAAATTTTTTTTGTCATATCAATTCTCTCCTGCCTAACAAAAGTCTATTGTCAAAATAACTAATTTTCAATTTCCATCCCGTCGTAAGCGAGTTCAACATTGTTTGGCAAAATTTTACCTACTTCGTTGTAGTCAATTTCATCCATTAAATGTGTCAAAACTGCTCGTTTTGGTTGTAATTCTTCTATCAATCCAATCGCCATTTTTAAATCCGTGTGCCAACTTTTTACATAATCGGTTACATTTAGATTATTACATTGCAAAATCCACAAATCTGCATTTTTTATATATTTTTTACTTTCATCCGGTAAAACATTTAAATCTGGTGTAAAAACAAAATTCTTGTATTTAAAGCCTATTGATTGTAAAGTGCCGTGTTCGGCCTCCAAAATAAACAAATCATTATATGTTTTGAAAGGTTCAATTATGTTAAAAAAAGCATATTGCGATTCATCACCATTAAACATCCATGAAAATCTTTGTTTCAAACCTTCAAATGTCTCTTTATTACACCATACGTTTATTTTTTTTTCAAGGTGTTTAAAAGCATTTTCTAATTCCCAAATACCTCCAATGTGGTCCTGGTGACAATGTGATAAAAAAATATCATTAAAATCAGTTATGTTAAATTTAATTGTCTGTTGTCTAAAATCAGGACCACATTCCACCAATAATTTCTTATTACCTTCTTGCATATAAAAACTACTTCGCATCCTGTGATTTTTTGGTTCAGATTTATCGATATTTCTATTCTTCCAATAATTTAACATCATTGGAACACCAACCGAAGGACCAGAACCTAATATTTTAATTTTCACAAAAAACAAAAAACTCAACATTAAGTTTATAATATTCTTTTATAAAAAAGCAAATTTATTAAATTTATCACAATTTCTTACACTAACCATAATTATTGATAGATACTTCATGCAATCGTTCTTTGTGCTTCATATGGCGCCTCCTTATATCCAACAATAACACAAAAATTAAAAATAGGGAAGTACAAACAAAAAATAAATAATTTGCTTTTTTATATATTATATATTATTTATTTATAATACTATTAATGTTAATTAAATTGTTTTTTAATATATGATAAATTTGAATTGGATAATTGAAAATACTGAACTTTTTGATACTGCCATGCAAAAGAGAGGTTGCGAATATAGGGCGAAAGAAATTATTGAATTAAACGATAAAAGGAAAAAAGATTTGGCCGAATTGGAGAGTTTTCAACAAGAAAGAAACGTAATATCAAAGGAAATTGGCAATTTGAAAGCACAAAAAAAAGATGCCACAGAATTATTAAAAAAGGCTGATGATGTGGCAAAAAAAATGGCTGATTTGAAGGAGAAACAGGATAATAAAGAGGCTGACAAATTATATCAAATATTAATCAGGATACCAAATATATTGCAAGATGATTTGCCAATTGGTGGCGAAGACGACTACAAGGTTATTAAAACTTGGGGCGAACCCACAAAATTTGATTTTGTGCCCAAACCTCATTACGATTTAGGTGTTAAATTAGGTATGATGGACTTTGAACAGGCAATTCAAATACATGGTGCCAGAAGTACTATTCTATTAAAAGATTTGGCAAAATTGGAAAGGGCTTTAAGCAATTATTTTCTTGATTTTTTAGCAAAATATGATTATGTGGAAACTTCAATGCCTCCGTTAGTTAAGGAAGATGCTTTATTTGGCACTGGTCAATTACCGAAATTTGCCGAAGATGCCTTTAAAACCACTGATGGCAATTGGTTAATCGCCACAAGTGAAATTACAATGACAAATTGGATTTCGAACAGAATTATTGAAGAACGAGAGTTACCAATTCGTTTTACCGCTTACACGTCTTGTTTTAGAAGTGAAATTGGTAGTGCAGGAAAGGATGTTAGAGGTATGCTTCGTCAGTATCATTTCAAAAAAGTTGAAATGGTATCCATTATAAGCCCAGATAAAAGCGAAGAGGAACATCAAAGAATGGTTGAAATTGAGGATAAAATATTGGAAGGACTAAAATTGCCATACAGAACAATAATTTTAGCAACTGGTGATACTGGATTTGGAAGTTCAAAAACCTATGACCATGAAGTATGGTTGCCAGGTCAAAACAAATACAGAGAAATAGCGAGTTGTAGCAATTGTTTGGACTTTCAATCAAGGAGAATGGTCGGACGGTATAGGGATAAATCAGGGAAAATAGTGTTTCCACATACATTGAATGGTAGCGCAATGCCATTGGGAAGAACAATTATCGCAGTAATGGAAAATTATCAACAAAAAGATGGTTCAATTGTTATACCGGAAGTGTTAGTAAAATACATGGGTGGACAAACAATTATTAAATAAATTCTTTCTCTGATTTTATATTTTTTTCATCGTTGTACTTCCCTGCTTTTATTTTTTGTGTTATTATGGATTTAAGGAGGTGATGTGAAAAATAAAATGAGTAAATAAAACAACTAAGTAAATTTTACTTTTTAATTTTTGCACATATTATCATAAAATGAAAAGATTAGTTTTGGTGGATGGATATAGTATTTTTTTTAGGGCACATTTTTCACCGAGTAATGCAAATATAAGAAATGGAGCCATATATGGTTTCACGAGAGCTCTTACGAATATAAAAACAAATCCATACCTAAAGCATTCACATATTGCAGTGGCATTGGATACTGGCAAAAAAACATTTCGTCACACGATGTATGAAAAATACAAAGCACAAAGACCACCATGTCCAGTGGAATTGATACCGCAATTTCCAATGATTAGGGAAATAAATAATATTTTAAATATTCCAAGTTTGGAAATGGAAGGTTATGAAGCGGACGATGTGATTGCAACCTATGCAAAAAGAGCTGAAAAAGAAGGTTATGAAGTAATTATAATTGGAATTGACAAGGATTTAATGCAATTGGTGAATGAAACCACAATTATGTATGATGCTTTTAAAGGTAAAAAAATTCTTATAAAAGATGTGGTCGAAAAGTGGGGTGTGCAACCAAAGCAAGTGTTGGATGTATTGAGTTTAATGGGGGATACGAGTGATAATGTGCCTGGTGTTCCGAAAATAGGGCCTAAAACTGCTGCAAATTTAATAAATGAATTCAAAAATATCAATAACTTAATAGACAATGTTGACAAGGTTGCCAAACAAACGATTAGAGAGAATATTAAAAAAAATGTTAATGATTTGATTTTGTCAAGAGATTTGATTAGATTGTATGAAGAAGTGCCTTTGAATGTGAGTATTGATAGTTGCATGGCAAAGAGTTTTAACGACAATGATGTTAGAGATTTTTTGAATAAAAACACAAAAGATACGAAAAAAGGAGAGTTCCTGGTATAAGGGGAGATTTTAAAGTTCTCCCCCTCCCTCTGTCACAATCTAACCAATTATTTACCAAACCATTTCTTTTGTAATTTAGCAATTGTGCCATCTTTTTTCAATTCTGCAAGCGTTTTGTTTAATTCTTTCAACAACTCGTCATTACCTTTTCTGAGCCCGAATGCCATTTCCATAGGTTTTAATAAATCACCAACCATTTTGACATTTGCTATTTTTTTAACGGAAAGGTGGTAAGCAACTTGAGCACCATTTTCAATAAGTGCTTCAACTTTACCAGTTTGTAATGCTATGAATGAATCGTCACCACCATTATAGGCTACGATTTCACCTATTTTATCAGCATTTTCATTGGCTATATCTTCCTGCACTGTTCCAATCGCTACACCGACTTTTTTATTTTTTAAGTCGTTTATGCTTTTTATGTTGCTTGAAGGAAGAATTGTTACTCTCGAACCAATTCTATTGTATGAATCTGAGTAGTTAATTTTTTTCTTTCTCTCTTCATTCACCGATAGGGCTGAGGCAATCACATCAATTTTTCCATCAATCAAAGATGGAATTAAGCCGTCCCATTGCATGTCTTTGTATATGGTTTTGTGACCCAATTTTTTTGCCACCGTTTCCATAACTTCATAGTCATAACCGACTAAATTTTTATCAGCATCGTAAAACATGAATGGTGGTCTAATTGCACTTACTCCGACCACTAACTCTTTTTGAGCCGCCAATACATTTGACAGCATAATTAACACTAAAATTATTATTTTCTTCATAAAAATATACCTATATTTATTTTATTAAAATTTAAATGGTTTGCGCATTTTGCGCTATTAAGATACGATTAACACTATTCTCCTTTTGGGAGAAAATAAAAAAAATAAAATTTATTTGTTAACAACATATATCGTATATTATAATGATAAAATTTAAGATGTCAAATAAATTGATATTTGTAATTAAAATAATATACTTATCATATGGAACAAAAAATTGCAATAAACCCTCAAAACAACATTTGGGTAGGAGCGTCGGCGGGTAGCGGTAAAACAACAATTTTGGTAAAAAGATTGTTGAAATTATTGTTGTCCGGTGTCGAATTGTCAAAAATTGTATGTATTACTTTTACAAAAACCGGTTCTACTGAAATGAAGCACAGAATAAATACAAAGCTTGCTTCGTGGGCAACTATGGATGATGACGAATTACAAAAAGAATTGGAGGAATTAGGCGATGGTGACAAAAAACAAAAGGCAAAGACTTTGTTTGCAGAAGTGCTTGATAGAACGGATGATTTGAAAATCTTTACTATACATTCATTTTGCCAACAAATCATAAAACAATTTCCGTTGGAAGTTGGTATTGTGCCAAATTTTCAAATAATAGATGATATTGGAACAAAAGATTTATTGGAAAAGGCTAAAAAAAATGTGTTTGAAAATAATGAAGAGGCAAAAGAGGCGATGAAATATATCTTCAAATACAAAACAATTGAAGATTTCAACGAAACATTAAAATCGCTTGTCAATAAAAAAGATGAATTATTGTTGTTGGGGTATAATATTTTTGATGAAATTAAAAAAATAATAATTGGAGAAGAGAAATTTGATTTAGAGAAAAAAGTTACAATACCGCAAGATATAATCACTTTTTTAAAAAACACGGGCAGTGTGATGAATAAAAATTTTGCAGAAAAATATGAAAATGGTGATTGGAATGAATATAAAAGTATATTTTTAACACAAGAAAATAAACCAAGAGCAAAAATATTTACAAAAGAAATGTATGAAAAATATCCAGATTTTGCTAAAATTTTAACGGAAGAAAGGGATAGAATTTATGAAGTGGCTCAATATGAAATGAATCTTGAAAACTTTGAATACACGAAAGCATTTTTAAGAATTGGATATGGTATTTTTGATGAATATGATAAGGAAAAAAAAGAAAAAGGTGTTTTGGATTATAACGATTTGCTTTTTTACACAAAAAAATTGTTGAAAAATGGAATAGGATGGGTAAATTACAAACTTGATGGTGGAATAGAGCATATATTAATTGATGAGGCTCAAGATACATCACCTATACAATGGGAAATTGTAAAATGCATTACGGAAGAGTTTTTTGCAGGTCAAAATAGACAAACGGAAAATGGTATAAATAGAACAATCTTTGTGGTCGGTGATGAAAAACAATCTATTTTTGGCTTTCAGGGCGCAAATGTGGAGGAATTTTTTAAAAATCATAAATATTATAATGAAAAAACAGATTTAAAATTAGTATCGTTGAATAGGTCCTACAGAAGTTTTGGAGCAATTTTAAATACGGTGGATAAGGTATTTAATAATGGAGATAGATTAAAAGCAATATCAAATATTAAAAGCGAAAATTGTGAAAATATTCTTAACGAACTTAAACATATTGCAAATAAGGGGGCTGGCGGTAGAGTTGAAATATTACCATTGGTGGTGCCAATAAAAAAAAATACCACTTCTACTATCGATTGGGCAAATCCAGATGAAGATATCGAACTTACCGGTAAACAGGAATTGGCGATTGCTTTGTCAAATGAAATTGAATCTTGGTTTAAATGTGGTAAAATTATTAATAATAGACCATTAAAATATAAAGATATAATGATATTAGTGAGAGCGAGAAATGATATTTTTTTGAATTTTCTCATAAAACAATTTAGCGAAAAAGGAATTCCAGTGATGGGAAATGATAGATTTAAATTAAAATCTCATATAATTTCAAAGGATATTATCGCATTGTTGAAGGTTTTATTATTCCCTGATGATGATTTAAATTTGGCAAATATAGTGAAAAGTCCTTTTTTAGGAATGACGGATAATGAATTGGAATGGTTATGTTTGAATAATGATTCTGTCAGGTTATTTGATGCCATAAATAGCAGTTTTTTATTTGATTTAATGGAAAAATATAGCGATATGGGAATTTTTAAAACTTTGCAATATATTTTTGAAAAAACTAGAGATAAATTTAGAAATAGATTTGGAGAAATTGCTGATGAGATTATAAATGAGTTTTTATTTTTGGCAAGTAATTATGAAAATAATAACACAAATTCAACTTTATTAAATTTTGTGAATTATATTGAAACCAATGATATGGATTTAAAAAGAGATATGGTGCAAGCGAATAATGTAATTAGAATTATGACAGTGCATGCCAGTAAAGGAATGGAATCTCCAATAGTTATTTTGCCGGATACAAATCATACAAAAGATTCTATTGAAAAAATTGATGATGTAATTTATAGGAATAATATGCCTATTTTATCATTAAATAAAACAAAAAACATAGATGAAATAAAAAAATATGAAAAATTAAAACAAAGAGAAGAATATTTGAGACTTTTATATGTGGCAATGACAAGGGCTGAAAATGAACTATATATTTGCGATTGTGAAAAAAAGAAAAACGATGAAGAAAATTGGTATAATATTTTGAAAGAAACCATTACTGACAATAAATATGATAATAAAAATTTCAACGGAGAGAGTTTTTATATTGGTGAAGAATCCAAATGTGATAAAAGCGAACACAAAGAATTGAAAGATGTTCAAAAATTGATAAATTTTATGCCACCGTCGCATGAAACAAGAACAAATGATACAGAATATAAAATTGTAAATCCATCCTTATATTACATGGAGAAAACATTTAAAAAAACCACTGACAATAACAAAAATATTGAAATTGGGAAAACGATTCACAAATTGCTTGAAATTATGCCAAATGAAAGTATATTGGCAAGTCAATCACCAGAAATACAAAAAGTGATTAAAAATATTTTGACAAATTTCCCTTTTTTATTCAACGAACAGGTTAAAAATGAAGTTGCCATTTATGGTAAAATCAGTCAAAATATGATAGATGCATTACCAGATTACAATTTAAAAGTTGGAGATATAATATCGGGACAAATTGATAAATTGATTGTTTATGATGATAAAATAATTATTGTGGATTACAAACATACTAATCATTTACCGGAAAAAGTTCCAGACAAGTATATAAAGCAATTAATTTTGTACAAAAAATTGTTAGAGAAAATTTATGGAGATAAAAAAATCGTTGAGAGTTATATTTTATGGACGAATTATGGAAAAATGAGCAAAGTTTAACCTAACGAGATGTGTCCCTATTGTTTCTTCGTTCCTTTTCTTGTGTTTCTCTTTGTTTTTTTAAGGCTGTTGTAAAATCATTTGAATTGGTTTTTTCTAATGTTTCAAGTAATTTTGACTTTGCAATTACGGATTCTTCTCTTGGAGTTGACGATGTTAGTTTCTCAATTACAGGTTCTGGAGTTGGCAATATTAGTTTTTCGACTTTTGAATTTATTGCCGATTCTTCTTTAATTTTAGGTGATGTCATCACATTATTCACCACTTCTTTAACCTCTATTTTTTTATCTTCTGGTTTTGGAATTGAATTTATAATCCTGTTAACATCAGATTGTTTTGTTGGCTCTTCTGGTATATCAGGCCTCACTTCTATAATAGTTTCTTTTTTAAATACTTCTCCTTGTCTACCAATAACTGCATTTATAACATCTATATCGGCACTACTATGTATTGCGACCTTTGCAAAAACTTTTCCGCTAACATTCTTTTTAACATTTGCGATCCCCATAAGAGTTTTTTTTCCAACCTTTTCATGACTTAGAATATCCAATAATATTTGTTCATTTATTGCTTTATTTCCAGCCACCGCGCTTAGAGTATCATCACTTATATATCTATTGTTTAAGACCGCAAACAAAACCCTTTTATCGGCACGTTCGTGACCTGCGACAGTTTTAAAAACTTTATCAGTGGCATTTTCTTCCTTTAAAATTTTTAAGAGAAGATCGGGCGTAAGTGTCCTGGTTTTTAAAATTTCCAATATATTTTCCTCACTTAAAGTACCTTTTTTCTTCTTTGGTGGTTTTTTTATTTTAATAAATTTTTTTAAAAAATCTCCAAGTAATTCTTTTTCTTTCTTTTTGAGTTTTATTATCAACAGTTCCGCAATCAGTTTTTTAATTTTTTCAGTAATCATCGGATGTTTCAAAATTTTCATAATAATTGCATTGGTGGCAAAAGGACTGCTTGCAATAGCAGTTAACATCTCCAAATCAAATAATTCATAAAAATCGTAATTTTCCAAAATGGCCATCAAAACACTTTCATCAGCAATTTCACTGCTTATAATGGTCAAAAGAGAATTTTTATCTATCTTACAATCCATGCAAACATCTACAAGTGTTATAGCGGTAGTTTCTGCATTCTTTAAAAGATTTTTAGTGTCTTTATTTGATAGTTTTTTCTTTTCATCTGTCATGAAAACACAATAATAAAAATAAAAACATTTTCAAGTTTTTTATACATAATTAATTTTTCCTCCTTATTTTTCCAAATTCAATCACAATATCCCCATTCAATTCCAAATCAGTAATATGTGAATTTAACACACCCACATCAACATTTATATCTCTTGCCAATACTTCAATTGCTATCGGTGTATAATTTAACTTATCTAATAGCAATTTCTCAATATCGTTGACATCTGTTTCAATTGCTATGTCTTCTTCATCGTTAATAATTTCATTTTCCTTATTCTGTGGAGGTTTATAATCATTATTCACATTATATAAAACGTCGTCACTATTTAGCACCACCATCGCTCCATCTTTAATTAACGCATTGGAACCATCGCATCGCGGATCATATGGATTTCCCGGACATACCATTATTTCCTTTCCTTGTTCTGCTGCCAATCTAACTGTGTTTATGGTTCCACTTTTATAGGCGGCCTCCACCACCACCACACCAAGTGAAATACCAGTAATAATCCTATTTCTTGCGGGAAAATTTTCAGATTTTGGAGGAGAATGTATTGGAATTTCACTGACTATACAACCGTTATCTCTAATTTTACGATACAAATCCTCGTTATCTTTAGGGTATATGTTATCAATTCCCCCACCGAGCACTGCAATCGTCCCACTTTCTATCGCTCCCCAATGGGCTGATGTGTCGATACCAGTTGCCATACCAGATGTTATGATATAACCATTCGAACCAATTTCTTTGGATATTTTTCTTGCAAAATTGCAACCATTGGCCGATGCATTTCTTGCGCCAATTATTGCAATGTTTTTTTTATCCAATAAATCGCTATTACCAATCACATTTATAATTGGTGGAAAATCACTTATAAGTTTTAGAGATTTTGGATATTTGGGATTTAAATATGTCAAAATTTCTGCTCCAAATTTTTTACATTCTTCAACTTCAATTTCGATATCCTCTTGCTTTGCAAGTATTATTGGCTTTCTATTTTTAAACAAATCTATATTTTTTATTGTGGCTGTAGCACTTTGAAAAAATGTTATTAGTTTTTGAAATGTCATAGAGCCAACACCATCACTTCTAATGAGTCTTAATGTGTTAAAATCTTCCTCATTTAGCATCCTATCGCCAACACACCGCTTCTAACGATGTTATAACAACCTATTTTATTCAATTCTTTTACTAAATTATCAACTTTATCTGGTATATCCAGCAATTCATATACATTTTCTGCAATATTTTTAACTTTGTATTTATCAAAAATTTCCTTTGGTGCAATTTTCATATTTATCAAAACCAATTCTTTCTCCACATTGTGGTGAGAAATATTTTTAATATCCACCACAGGAATAACCCTTTTCAATTGCAAAAGCAATCTGTCAATTCGTTCCTTTGTTTCATACAATGTTATTGTAATACTTGAGGTGTTATTGTCGTAATTTATAGTTCCGGCATTTATGTTTTCAATACTATATCCTTTTGCAGAAAAAATATCTGTAAGCCTCGCAATAGCACTTTCCTCATTTTGCATCACTATACTCAAAATTTGCTTTTCCATATAATTTATTATAACATGAAAATATTTATTTGTAAAGTATCTTTTTGAAAAATATTTTCTTTATATACTTCCGCTTTTTACACTTATGATGTATAATATAAATAATATTAACAAAATATATAGGAATATAATTTGAAAAAAACATGAAATATCATTATTCTTATTATAAGTTATGTTTTTATCTTTCACTAATATCATTATTATTATTAAATAAATAAAAATAATATTAATAATTAATCAAATAAACTTGCTTTTTTTTTTTTGTGATAATATTGATTATATTTAATAAATTATAGGAAATAATTATGGAAGAAGTAGCGTTGACAAAAGAACAAATCTTGGCAAATAGAAGGAAATTTGTTGAAGGTCTTTCGGAACCTTTAAAGAGTCGGATCTCTGGAAAATATCTTGAAAATACTGATATAATATTACGATTATTAAATAAAACGGAAGCAGGAAAAGCAGTAGTTTCATTATTTGTTATGCATCGTTTTAAAGGAGCAAGAGGTGACAGAGCTTTTAAAGTTGAACTTTTTTCTGGAACAGACCTGAAAAAACTTGAGACAGACCTTGAACCATTTATTGATGCAAGCATCATTCAGAAAGGAAGAATAGCCAGACATATGGAAAATGCAGATAGAGGTCTTTATTATATTGTAGATTGCGAAGAACCAGTATCTAAACTAGCACCAGCACCAAAAGCACCAGCACCAACAATAATACCAACACCAACACCAACACCAACACCATCAACAGCACCATCAACAGCACCATCAACAGCACCAGCACCAGCATCAGCACCAACAGGAGCAGCACCACCAACAGGAGCAGCACCATCAGCACCATCAGCACCATCAGCACCATCAGCACCATCAGCACCATCAGCACCAAAACCAAAACCAAAACCAGAAGCAGCATCAGCATCAGCAC
>JAITOR010000075.1 GCA_031289855.1 Rickettsiales bacterium | reverse complement strand
TCCAGACCCTAAATTCTCATCCCAAACAAAGGATAAATTAGTTTCAAGTGAAGTTAGATCTGCGGTGGAAGGACAAATGGGGGATTTTTTGAATAGATATTTTGAAGAGAATCCGATAGAAACTAAAAATATTGTTGAAAAAGCATTTGAAGGTGCTAGGGCAAGGCTTGCTGCAAGAAAGGCTCGTGAATTAACACGAAGAAAAAGTGCTTTGGATATTGGAAATTTACCGGGAAAACTTGCCGATTGTCAAGAAAAAGACCCATCACTATGTGAAGTGTATTTGGTTGAGGGTGATTCTGCGGCTGGTAGTGCAAAAACAGGTCGTAATAGAAAATATCAGGCAATTTTACCAGTTTTTGGTAAAATATTGAATACTGAAAAAGTTCGTTTTGATAAAGTTATTTCAAGTGATAAAATGGGAACAATAATTACAGCACTTGGCACTGGAATTGGAAAGGATGATTTTGATATTAAAAAATTACGATATCATAAAATTGTGATAATGGCGGATGCGGATGTGGACGGTTCACATATTAGAACTTTGTATATGACTTTTTTTTATAGATATATGCCTGAAATTATCACTGGTGGATACCTATATGCCGCACAACCTCCTTTATACAAAATTAAAAAAGGAAGTAATGAAATTTATATAAAAAATGAAACTTCATATAGCGAACATATCATAAATAATGCTTGTGCAGATGCAACTTTTAAAAATAGTGCTGGTGGTATAAAAAGTGGTGCAGATTTAATTGATTATGCAAAAAAAGTTTTATTATTCAATAAATTAATAGACATTATCGCAAGATCGTTGTCCGTTGAAATCGTTGAAATTTTGGCAATGGTTGGCGGTTTTTCTAATAGTATTTTTGAAAATCCAGACTATATGAAATCATTGGCAGATGATTTAAAAACAAAATTAAATAAGTTCGAAACAAATGAAGATGTGATATGGGATTATGAAATTACATATGATGGCATATTAAATGTAACAAAATCTTATAAAGGCGTAACAAATAAATATGCCATTAAAAGCGATATTTTAGCACTTCCGGAAGTTGCTGAAATCAATAAAATTAGAAGAGAAGTTTTGGAAAATTTTGGCGAAAGTATAACATTTACAAAAAAGGAAGATGTCTTAACGGCAAGTAAACCGAGTGAGTTTGCAAAAATTATAAATGAAGCCGGGGTAAAAGGTGTAACAATTCAAAGATTTAAAGGGTTGGGCGAAATGAATCCAAACCAATTATGGGATACAACTTTGAATCCAGAATTTAGAACATTATTAAAAATAACAATTGACGACGCCCAACAAGCAGATGAGACATTTGCAACATTGATGGGAAATATTGTGGAGCCAAGAAGGGATTTTATTATGGCGAATGCATTAAATGTTGTAAATTTGGACGTGTAATAAAATATTAAAGGAATAATAAAATTGTTATTTTTATTCCTTTTTCTCATCCCATCCAACTTTTTTCAAAAAATCTTGATAATTTCCTTCAAAAAACGAACATTCGTTGTTATCAAAAATTATTAATCTATTGGCAATATTATTTAACAAATGCTCATGATGGCTTACGGTAATGCTGGCACCATCAAATTCTTCAATCGCCTCCATCAATGCCTCACAACTTTCCATATCCAAATGATTTGTGGGTTCGTCGAGTAACAACAAATTACATGGTTTTAATAAAATTTTTCCTAACATAACTCTGCTTTTTTCACCACCACTTAACATCGCAACCTTCTTTTGTGTATCTCCACCAGTAAAAAGCATCTTTCCAGCAGTGGCAAGTATTTGCCCTCTTGGTAAAATCATATCTACACTTTGCAATTCTTGTTCTATCGTATGATTTAAATTTAAATTATCAATATTCATTTGTCCAAAATATCCAATTTCCGTCTTTTGATTTTTCCACACCTCTCCCTCCAATGGCTGTAACATTTCATTTAAAACCCTCAAAAGTGTAGACTTTCCTTTTCCATTACGACCTATTATACAAATTCTATCACCTTTTTCAACCCTAAACGATAATTTTTGAAATAAGGGAGCATAATCAACAGAATATCTAAATGCCAAATTTTTGACATCCATCATATTGGAATTTCCAGTGAATTCTCTGCATTTAAAATTAAAATCTAAACTTTTTATATCCTGCAATTCATCCCTATCATCCATTTTATTTAACATCTTTTCCTTTGATTTCGCTTGGCTGGCCAGAGTAGCCTTTGCACCAAATCTGTCAATCCATTTTTGCACCTGTTCTCGTTTTTTCTTTACATTTAACCTTGTTTTTTCATAATTTTGCTCATCTTCTTCTATCTTTCTATACATATCTTTCGTGTTTCCATCAATCTTAATCGTAGTTCCTCGATGTATTATCATGGTGTGACTTATGATGTCATCCATAAAGTCCCTATCATGGGTAATTATCAATATCGCTCCATTGTAATTTTTTAAAAATTGCTTTAACCAGCGAATTGATATAATATCAAGATAGTTAGTAGGTTCATCAAGTAACAATAAATCTGGTTCACTTATCAAAAGTTTTGCAAGATTTAATCTTATTTGCCATCCACCACTAAACTCTTGTGGATTCCTTAATTTATCCTCCTCACTAAATTCCAATTGAGACAATATTCTTTCCGCATCCCACACAAATCCTTCTTTGTAATCTGGCAAAGCGGTGCAGGCTTCGTCTATCACGGTTTGCTCTGTAAATTTTAAATGTTGTTGCAAATAACCTATCCTGTATGAATCTGATTTTGTAATTTTACCATCAAAATCTTTTATTTGATCGGCTAAAATTTTAAAAAGTGTAGTTTTTCCACAACCATTTCTACCAATTAAACCGATTTTTTCATTAGGATTTATAATGAAGTTTATGTCGTTAAAAACTTCTTTCCCTGCAAATGATACTGATAAGTTTTGAACCTTAAGCATTTTGCGACTATAATCTGTAAAAATAAAAAATCAATTTTAATTTATTTTCATTATATCGCTATAACTAACTTCTTCTTTTTTCTATCTCTTTTTATAATTGTTGACAAATATCATTTTTTATGTTATTATTATATTATAAAGTAATGTAATGGAGGTTAAATGGCGGATGATACGACAAGAACAAAAATAGAAATGTTAGATAGCGTGAACGATATATTTGTTGATGCAAAAATAGAATCAGAATCTCCATCAGAATTTATGGCAAAATTAATTAATACAACAAAAATCCCACCGGAATCAGAAATGTTCGATTCTAATGCCATTTCATTTGATGCATATGATATGACAATCCACAATTATGGCACACTCACTGCACCAAATTATGAGGACAATATTTCTGTTTTTTCGGATACTGGAAAAAAACATAATTTCTTAGGAAATTTAGTGCAAAGATTACCATTGGGTGGCCTATCAAATAGTTCAACATTTTTTTTTAAAAAGCCCAATGAAGAAGGCTATGATGATGGTGATGCCATTGATTGTATGGGAACTGTTGTGGGAGGTGTGGGTGGCGGTGTAACAGGTGCCTCTGTATATTTATTTTTACCGCCTCCAATCAATCTTGTTGGCATGGTAATAAGTCTTTATGTATCAGTACCGAATGCATTGGCTAATAGTTTTACAGATCAAGTTGATGATTTAGTGGGTGGCGTGGCAAAAGAAATTAGAAAACAAACTGGAAAATTATTAAATGATACAGAGATGAGGGGAGGAAAACATCAAAAGAGTGCATTAGAAAAAGTTGAAGCGGCATTACCAGATGTGAAGAAAGCGATAAGAGAGGCAAACACTAACTTCCAAAATGCAAGAGAAGTTTTCTCTGATCCAAAAATAGCAGATGTAAAAGAAGTTTTTAATTTCATAAAAAATGCAAGAAGTAAAATTCAAGTTGCTCTTAATATAAATCCAAAAATAAAAGCAGAATTGCTTGATTTTGATAAAATAATGCAAAAGGGAATGAGTAAGGGATTATCAGGAAAAGATTTCGAAGAGGCCTTTACAAAAGCATTTGTTAGTACAGGAATTTTTGATGAGAAAGAAGACAAGGATAAAATTGAAAAAGCAAAAAAAGCCGCAAAGGGAGCGGGGGAATTTTTTGACCTTGTGGGCAAGAAAAAACTTGATGGAAGAGTATTGTTTTCTGTTTTTCAAGCAATGGGAAAAGTAACTAGGTTTGCAATGGCAGATGATAGACAAATATTTGCCGATTCACGATTGCAAAGATATACAAGGCAAACTGATTATAGAACATCAATGACCGAACAAAAAACAATAGATAGAAAAAAGGAGGCCGAGGAAAAAGCAAGTAAAGAAGCGGAAGAAAAAAGAATTGAAAAAAGAAAACAAAATCAGCAAGTAAAAGCGACAGGAGAAAGGGAACTCTAAAATAACGATGAAAGAAATAGAGAGTTTTCCCACAACAATATTGATACCTTAACTCATTAATAAACGCTTCACGATTTGACCATTTCGTAATTTTAAAACAATTAAAAATTTATTTTCAAAAAATACTTCCATGATTTGCTTTTATGATATATAATACAAATAACATTAATAAAATTAGGAGGACGATTTGAAAAAAACATAAAAATATTGATTTTAATATTTTATCTATTATTATATTAATTAAACAATGTTTATAATAATATTATGGCAAAGGGATCTCCATCTTACGAACTTAAAATGAAATCATTATATTTAAGTAATGTTGTTAAGTCGTTAAGATATTATTTAAAGCATATTTTTTATATTCTTTTTGCGAATGGTGTGGCAATGTTTTTTTACTATAGGCCATTTTTACAAATTAAATATAGAACATTTTTGTATAATTATTTTGGCTTTAGTATTTTATTTTACATCTCATATTACGGGTTACTATTGACGATTTTGACAACTTTTAAAGTCATTTTATATGGCAATACAATTACGATTATGAGAAAAGGGACCAAAAATGACATTATGGAACTTTTAACATTAAGTTGCACTAGATTTTTTAGTGTTTTTGGAACCTTAATTACCTATTATATATTAATTTTATTATTATTTGTGTTGGGGATAATACCCGGAATTTTGTTCGCCTTTTGGTATATTTTTGGTATATTTTTGAGTGCTGTGGGAGACTTGAATAATAAAATTGCCACAAGTAAAACTGGCGATATATATATTCCAGTGGGCATTAAAGCACTCGATAGAAGCAGAAATCTTACAAAGGGAAATTTGTTAAAACTTATGTTTTCATTAATTATAACAACATTAGTCGTTTTTGGTGTGGAAGAATTGGTGGGGCTTGCGATTATAAAATTTAACTTTAAATTTGGAATACAGGCTACTTTTTTCATCAAACTATGTATTTGGGATATAATGTATATTTATTTGGCCTATATTTTTGTAAAACTACAATCCTTGGAAAGAGAACAAATAGCGGAAAAAGAAGAAAAACAAAAAGCAGAGAGTGATCAGTTGGGAAAGGCCGCTGTCAATAAATTTAAATCAGCAAAAAAATAATGCGAAAAATAATTTTACTTTTATTGTGTGTAAATACATTGTATGCAAATATTGTATCAAATATTAGATTAAATACAGGAAAATACACCGAAAGGATTGTGATAGACAATAGCACGAAAATAAATTACAATCCATTTTTATTGAAAAATCCTGATAGATTGGTAATTGATTTGCAAAGTACAGAAAACTATAATGTCAAAGCTCCATCATTTGCATCAAATGAAGTCGTTGATTCTTTGAGGATTGGAAAATTTTCAAATACGGATTCAAGGATTGTGTTTGACCTAAACATAAAACCGAAAAGTATTAAAGATTTTTATTTAAAACCAGATAAAAATAATAAATATCATAGGATAGTTATAGATTTAGAATTTGAAAAGGAGGAAAAAAAAGATAAAATAGAAACCTTAATAGACGATTTGAATACAAAAAGGATAGAAGAGCCAAAAAAAACAAAAACGAAAAAGGAAAGCAAACTTACCTCAATTCCCAAAACAAAACCCGTAATCATAATAGATGCGGGACATGGTGGGAAAGACCCAGGGGCTCAAGGCCAAAGGGGGACAAAAGAAAAAATTCTTACCCTAATCTATGCAAAATCCTTGAAGGAAATTTTGGATAAAACTGGACTTTATAGCGTGTATTTAACAAGAAATAACGATACTTACATCGAATTGATGGATAGAATTGCATTTGCAAGAAAAAGAAAAGGAGATTTGTTCATTTCTATACATGCCGATGCTACGACAAACAGGAATGCAAAAGGGCTTTCGATTTATACTTTATCACAAACAGCAAGTGACACAAGAACGGCACAATTAGCCCAAAAAGAAAATAAATCTGATATTATAAGTGGTGCAGATTTATATGGTGAATATCAGGACACAATAAATACACTTGTTGATTTATCAAGAGTAAAGGCAATGAATGATTCAAAAAAATTTGCTGGATATTTGGAACAGGAACTTAAAAAACGAAATGTAAGAAGTTTAAGTAGCAATATGAGAAAATTTGCAAATTTTGCTGTTTTAACTGGGGCGAATACGGCATCAATTTTGTTGGAAATTGGATTTATTTCAAATAATAATGAAGAAAGGATGATAAGGAGTGCAAGTTACAGAGATAAGATAGTGGAAGCATTGGCTGAAACAATAAAGAAATATTTTAAAAAATAAAATAGGCAACAAAATAATATTGCCTATTTTTTTGTAAATTAAGGCAATCAATGTAAAAAACCTATTATTCCCCTACTTCTTGCTTGTTGCGTTCTTTGTGCCTGTTCTCGTGCTTGTCTTTGCGCTTGCCTTTCCACATATGTATCTTGTAATCTTGGTTTTAATATTCCTTTAACTACGTCCAATTCGATAAGTTCTTCACCCATTCTGCATTCAATAAATACATCTCTGATTTTTTTTTCTTCTATAAAATCACTTTCATACATTGTTAGCATAAATTTTTCATCGTTATCAGTCAATGTTAGTTTTAACAATATATTTTTTTCTACATACAAAATTATATCTTTACCAAGCATTTCTTTCAAAATTTCAAATCCGCGCTCCTCATCATATTTCGTGAGATATTTTTCTAAAATTTCGTTTATTGTTGTTACATCCGAAACCGCTATTTGTTTAATTGGCTTTGGATCTGGTGTTGCATTTGGTATTAACGATATTGGTTTTACTTCTAACTTACATATATCTTTTAAATTAAAAGGTGAAATGATGCCAAATTCACATAAATATCTTGCCATTGTTTCATCGATTTTTTGAGATGAAGTGTAATTATCAGTATTTTTTAAAATTATTTCTCCCTTTGTAAGTCCCTCCTTAATAATCAAATCTATATTTTTTGTGAAATATTCTGCCGTTTCAAGCGCAACAATAATTTTCCAACTATACTTTGTTCTCTTTTTGGGTTTTCTTACTCTTCCTATAAAAGCAGCAATCTTTGCATCAAAACTTGCCCTTCTTTCCCTTGATTCTTCTGATGTCAAAGTTCTATGTACAATTGGTGCATTTCGTCGCTCTATTGCTTCTCGTTCCTCTCTTTCTGCCTTCAATATATCAAATGGCTCCAAATTTCTATCTAAACCAAAATTTTCTAATTCATCAGCAGTTAAATTTATAATTCCAAGCAAATAAAGAAGCATTATACACTCTTTATTATTTCTATTTTCACTCTCGAATGTATATTCAAAAATATCCGATGACATTATTATAAGATCTTTATTTTTTATCTCAAATGTTAAGTGTTCACCAGAAACGGGATAAAAATATTCCATTTCATCTAAAAAATCAAGAACTTTTCCACATTCATCAAAATTTGAATTTAAAAATTCAATTTTTCTTTCTATCAAACTTCTTTCTTGCAATACAATTTCACTCATCTTTTACCTCATCTTGTTTTATTAATAATAGGGGGGATTATTTCATTATAATATATACAATATCTTTTTGCAAATTTAATTTTTAATAAAATTGACAATAAAAACTATTAATTATATTTTATATATAGGTTTTATAGGAGTTAAAATGAAAAAAATTGCTGTTTTAAAATTTGGTGGAACTTCAATGGGAACTGCCGATAGCATAAAAGATTCTGCAGCCGTTATTATAGAACGTGTAAAAGAAGGAAAAACACCTTTTGTTGTTGTGTCTGCAATATCAAAAATGACTGACATATTGTTAAATATGTTACAATTAGCAAAAAACAAAAAGAAAAAGGAATTTAATGAAGTTTTTAAGGCTATAAAACAAAGACATTACGACATTATTGAGTCTTTAACCACAAATATATCTCAACAGGAAAAATATAAAAAAATTATAGATAATAGATTTGATTATTTGTATAATATTTTTAATGGAATTATACTTATTGGCGAATACAATGAAAAATTGCATGCCGAAGTAGCTTCATCTGGGGAATTTATTTCATCATATTTAATGGAATTATGTTTAATTGAACAAGGAATTAAGGCAGAACAAGTTAATTCCAAAAATTTAATACGAACGGAAGGCGGCTATTTGTCAGCGGATGCTAATTTTAAACAAACAAAAAGACAATTCAAAAAATTGTCAAGTAAACTTGAAAAAGGTATCGTTTTTGTAATGAGTGGATTTTATGGTGCAAATTCCAATAGAGAGATACAATTAATGGGAAGAGGTGCCAGCGATTTCAGCGCTTCAATAGTCGGTGTATCCATAAATGCATGCATTGTTGAAATATGGACGGATGCCAATGGAATTATGTCCGCTGACCCAAGGATTATTAAAAATGCTGTATCTTGGAAGGTTTTAAGTCGTGGCATAGCAAGTGAAATTGCAAGAGCCGGTGCCAAAGTTTTGCATCCAAAAACAATAGTTGCTACATACTATGGAATTGAAGTAGTTATCAGGAATGTATTTGATAAATCTAATCCTGGCACATTGATTAAATCTGAAAATAACGATGATGGAGTAAAAGGACTTATCGCAGATGGTGTATATTCAATAGTTCACTTGGAAAATGAAGATATGTTTAGTAATGTTGGATTTATTGCAAAAATGGGAATTATTGCCGACAAAAACAATATTCAAATTGATATGGTTGCCACAAGCGAAGCAAGTGTTTCATTTACAATTAAAAGTAGTTTATTAACAAAATCTACATTAAAAGAATTTAATGATATTTCTAATGTCAAAATTAGCGATAATGTGACAAAAATTTCAATTATAGGTGGTAATATAACATCAGGAGATGCATTGGCAAAAACTTTTGAAGCATTGAGTAAAAATAAAATCGAAGTTTTAATGTCAAGTATTGGAAATACAAAAAATAATATTGGAATTGTGGTGGCAGAGGAAAACAAAAACAAAGCATTGGAAGTTTTGCACAATGTGTTAATAGTTTAGTTTTTTTTTATACTGCATAATTAAAAAATATGTCTTAAAATATAAAAAAGACAAGTGTTAAATAATTTTTTCTAAAATGCAACATAATAACATTTTATTTTATTGACATTTTAAAAATAGATTATATTAATAGAAAGTAATTAGTATTATTTTTTTATGACAGAAGAATTAAAACAGAAAATATTCTACACAATAGCACTTTTGATATTGTATAGAATTGGGACTTTTATATTTTTACCCGGAATTGATGGTGAAGTTATAAAAGAATTCTTTAATAGTGATACGGGAAGTATTTTTGGGCTCTTGAATATGTTTTCTGGTGGAGCATTTTCAAGAATGAGTATTTTTGCCTTGAATATTATGCCCTACATTACGGCTTCAATTATTATTCAACTGATGACATCCGTATATAAAGGGCTTGAAGAGTTAAAAAAAGAAGGAGAATATGGTAAAAAGAAATTAAATCAATATACAAAATATTTAACTCTTGTGTTGGCCATTTTTCAATCAGCTGGAATTTATTTTGCATTTTCAAATCTTGAAAAATCAGCCTTCATATCCAATTCTAACATATTTTTATATACAACTATTTTTTCTTTAACTGCTGGAACCATGAGTTTAATATGGTTAGGTGATAAAATAACACAAAATGGAATTGGAAACGGAATATCACTTTTAATTGCGCTTGGTATCGTTAGTGAATTACCTGGAAGTTTTGCACAAATATTTGAACTATCAAAAAAAGGGGCATATTCTTTTCCATTTTTGATAATCATCTTTGCAATTTTTATAATTTTAATGTTACTTATCGTGTATTGTGAAAAAGCGATTAGAAAAATTAAAATACAATACCCAAATAGAGGCATGATGGCACAAAGCAAAACGAATGATGACAATTCATACATTCCTCTTAAATTGAATATGTCAGGTGTGATTCCACCTATTTTTGCAAGTTCAATTTTAATGTTTCCTTTTGTTATTGCTAAACTTTTTACAGGAGAAACTAGCACAATGATTGCAGAATATTTACAGGAAGGCACACCATTATATATAAATTTGTTTATTATTTTAATTGTTTTCTTTTCTTTTTTCTATGCGGATATTGTTTTTGATACAAAAGAAGTGGTCGATAATTTAAAAAAAAATAATTGTTTTGTGCTTGGTATTAGACCAGGAGATGCGACACAAAAGTTTTTGAAGAAAATTATAAATAGAATTACTATTATTGGTGCCATTTATTTATGTGTGGTGTGTTTAGTGCCTCAAACCATAACAAAGAAATATAATATTCCTTTAAGTATAGGGGGAACTGGATTATTGATTATTATAAATACTATTACAGACTTATTAACACAAATTCAATCATACATGTTTTCAAACAAGTATAATGGTATAAATAAACAACGAAAAATAAGGGTAAGGTAAAATATGACAAAAGAAGTTATAATTTTTTTAGGGCCTCCAGGAAGTGGCAAAGGAACTCAAGCGGAATTATTAAAAGAGTATGGTTACACATCTTTTTCAACTGGTCATTTGTTAAGAAAAGAAGTAGAAAAAGGAAGCACTATTGGTAAACAAATTCAAGGTTTAATTGATAAAGGCTCATTAGTGTCCGATGAGATAATTTTAAAATTATGTTCCAATGAAATGAAAAGAATACCAGAAAATAAAATAATTATCGATGGCTTTCCACGAACGCTAAATCAAGCAGAATTGGCCAGTAAATATTTAATAAAATATCCAGTAATTGATTTAAAAAAAGTTTTTATATTCAATTTGGATGAAATGGTTTTGATTAATAGAATTAGGAACAGAGTAAGTTGCGGCAAATGTGGTGCAACTTATAATTTACTCACAAAACGACCAATGATTAGTGATGTGTGTGATGTATGTGGAGATAAGTTAATCAGCAGGGTGGATGATAGTGAAATCGATTCTATTATAAAGAGAAATAAGATTTACAATTCAAATATTTGCGACATAACTTATTTTTATGCAAAAAATAATTTGACTTTTTTTATTGATAGTGTAAAAGATTTAAAAAGTATAAATCAAGAAATCAAGAGTATCTTGAATATTACTAACAACAATAGTGAGGTGTAATTTGGTAGTGAGAATAGCAGGTGTTAATGTGCCTTTAAACAAGAGATTTGTTATAGCGTTAACATACATTTATGGTGTAGGAAGGACTAGAGCAGAAAAAATATGCAAAGAATTGAATATTGATGCAAAATTAAGAACTCCTGAAGTAGATGAAACAACTCTAACGAAAGTTAGAAATTTAATAGTTAAACAAGGCGAAGGCGATGCTAATTCTAACGGAAATGTAGTCTTGCTCGTGGAGGGTGATTTAAGAAGAAAATCACAATCAGCCATTAAGAGGCTTATCGATTTAGGTTGTTATAAAGGTATTAGACATGTGAAGAAATTGCCTGTAAGAGGTCAAAGAACACATTCTAATGGCAGAACTAAAAAGGGTAAGGCAGTGGCAATTGCTGGTAAAAAACTTGTTGTTGGTAAAAAAGGTTAGGTAAATATATGGAAAATACAAAAAATAGTAAAGCGAATGTTAAAAAGATTGCAAAAAAGAAAAGAAATGTCCTTGCAGGAATAATTTCAATTCAAGCATCATTTAACAATACGATCGTTTCAGTTGCTGATACACAAGGTAATGTTATATCTTGGTCATCTGCTGGAAAAATGGGTTTTAGGGGTTCAAAAAAATCAACTCCATATGCCGCACAAGTAGCCACAAATGAAGCAGTTGAAAAAGCAAAAGAATGTGGCTTACAAACTGCAAAGGTACAAGTGTTGGGTGGTGGAGTAGGTAGAGAATCTGCTTTGAGAATTCTTTTGGGTAGCAATATTGTGGTTACAAGTATTGAAGATTTAACACATCTTCCACACAATGGTTGTAGAGCACCAAAAAGAAGAAGGGTTTAATAATATTAAAAGGATTAAAGTATGGTTAATTTACAAAATAATTGGAACAATTTGATAAATACTCCCGAAGTTGAAATTAAAAAAATAAGTGATACTGAGGCAATTTTTATAGCGAAACCATTGGAAAAAGGATATGGTATTACATTAGGAAATGCTTTAAGACGAGTATTATTAAGTTCAATTGGTGGTTTTGCAGTAACATCAGTCAAAATCAATGGTGTGTTTCATGAATATGATACAATTGAAGGTATTAGAGAGGATGTTTATGAAATAATAATGAATATAAAAAACATTCTTTTTACAAAAGAAACAACCACTCCATCAAAATTAGTTATTAAAGTGCATGAAAAAGGTGAAGTATTGGCAAGGGATATTAAAATTGAAAATGGTGGTGAGATTCTTAATAGGGATTTTGTGATATGTAATATTGAAAAAAGTGGCATATCTTTTGAAGCGGAAATGGTGGCAGAATATGGAATTGGTTATCAACCTGCATCTTTCACTGATAGTGTAAAAGAGGCTGGTGTAATTAAGATTGATTCTCTATTTAATTTAGTTGAAAATGTATCTTACAAAGTTACTGATGCAAGACAAGGAAATAAAATTAATTACGATATGTTGGAATTGAAAGTAAAAACAAAAAAGACGATTGATCCGTTGGAAACAATTTCATTCGGAGCTAAAATTTTACAATCTCAATTAGATATATTTACTAAATTTAATGATTTTGAAAAGAAAGTTAAAAAAGTCGAAGCCACTGATAAAAAAAATGAAATAAATCCTTCATTCTTAAAAAAGATTGAGGATATTGATTTATCGGTTAGAAGTTTTAATTGTTTAAAAGCCATGGATATAAATTGCATTGGTGATTTAATTCAAAAACAGGAATCAGAAATGACAAATTTACCAAATTTTGGTAAAAAATCATTAACTGAAATAAAGGAAACTTTAAAATCGTTGGGATTGAGTTTTGGTACTATAATTCCAAACTGGGAAAAAATTATTGAAGATAAAAATAAATAGGAGAAAAAAATGAGACATGGAATGAGTGGTAGAAAATTTAATATGCCAAGTGCACATAGAAAATCAATGTTGCAAAATTTATCAGCTTCTTTAATCAAGAGCGAACAAATTAAGACAACTTTACCAAGGGCAAAAGATTTAAGACCTGTGGTGGAAAAATTGATTACATTGGGTAAAAAAGGAACACTGGCAGACAGACGAAGAGCGTTGGCTGTATTGAGAGACAATGATGTGGTGAACAAATTGTTTGAAATTGCCAAAAGATTTACCAATAGAAGTGGTGGTTATACAAGAGTTTTGAAATATGGTTTTAGAACTGGTGATGCTGCCCCAATGGCAATTATTGAATTTGTTGATAGACCAGAAAAATAATAAGGAGAAATGTATTATGGTAAATTTAGTAGAAAAGTTTAACAATGCAAAAAAGCAAAAAATTGCTGAAAATGCAAAAAAATTTATAGAGTTCAATGTTGGCGACACTATATCAGTTGGATACAGAATTACTGAAGGAGCAAACACAAGACTTCAAAATTTCGAAGGAACAGTGCTCGCAAAAAGTAAGGATGCAAAAAATTTTAATGCCACATTTGTGGTAAGAAAAATAAGTGCTGGAATTGGTGTTGAAAGAAAATTTCAATTTCATTCTCCATTGGTGGAAGAAATTAAAGTTGTAAAGAGTGGCATTGTAAATAAAGCAAAACTTTATTATTTACGAGATTTAACAGGAAAAAGTGCCAGAATTAAAGAAGACTTGACAAAACTTGGAAAAAAAAGCGTTGCAATTACAGAATAGGGTGTAATATATTTAAAAATGCGATTTTTATTTTCTCAAAAACATAGCCAATTAATTTTAATGAATGATGGTGATGTATGTGATGTGGTATTCCAATGCAATAAATTTAATAAAAAATATTAAATTTATTCAATAGTTAATGTGTGAATTCCTACCAACTTGACAAAAAGAAGTGATTAATATTAAAAATAAAAAAAATAGTAAAGTATGTTTATACAACATAAGTCATAAGAATTTTTAACATAAATGAAACACAAAGAAAACAACACAAAACTATTCAATAATAACTATGGGCATTTCTTTGTATTTGATATTTTTATCTTGTGTTTTTTTCCACAACCACCAGCCCGTCAATCTTTCAACAACCCAAGCGACTTGCCTCACATCTCCTTTGATATCCCAAGAGCAAATTTGTATTTTTTGTTTTGTTGTAACTTCGTATAAATCAAATATAATTGGAAAAATCCATTCACAATATTCAAAAAACAATTTTTTTGTCATTATATACATCTCATCATAATAAATGTCTTTCGCTTCTTTTAAATACCATTTTCTTATCTCTTCAACTAATTCTGGTGAGTGTTTTTTTATAATATTCATTGTGATTTCATTTATTTCATTTAAAAGATCACATCCTTTTCCAGTTTGTCTTTTAATAGGCAAGATTAAATCATAAATTGCATAATCATGTAAGGCACTAAATGGAAATAATTTCCTAAAATGAAAATTACCAATATAGGCTGGATTTCCAATCTCATCATAATGTTTCCAAACCCAATACAAGGATGACTCAATGCTTATATTTTTATTCATATAAGAAATATTGTCTCCCGTGTTATCACCAATCATATTATCTTGCAGCCATTTTATCGATTGTTCGCTTTTTATAAATTCTCCAGCACCACTTTTTATAATATTATTGTCTTTTATATCCCTACCACCATGTATAGGAAGCAAAACTTTATGTTGAAACAAAAATGCTGGTCTGTGATAAGTAATGATAATTTTTATATCATATTTCGTTTTATCCAATGGATTATCATATTTCCAACCTTCTATGGAATAATCCCTATTGGTTTGTATGTTTATACGATTATATCTATTATTTGTGTCAATATTGTCTATTCTATTTATTTTATCAATCATGTTCGAAATTTTTTTTGGACAAAAACAACTTAATAAAGTTTTATTTTTGTATCTTATTTTAAAATACTCTCTTTTTTTCTTTTTTATTATAAAAATGGAACATAAATTGAGCAATATTTTATTCATATATACCCCACTATTCTAAAAAACATGGGAGGAGGAAGAAGAGAAAAAGGATGGGGAAAAAGTGTGTATTTACTCTCTCTCTCTCTCTCTCTCTCTCTTATGGGGGGAATTTACCTCTACAAGTCGCAATAAAACAATGTTTGAATAAAAAAAAGCAAATAACATAATGAGTATTAAAATTGAAAATATAAAAAACTTTGATATGTATTCGCAGATACAAATGCAACACTCACAATCAATAGTATGACTATCCATATGTTAATCAACAAATTACTTCCTTCTTTCCATTTTTTAAACACAGGAAAAGAACATAAAATCGCCACCGCTAATGTCAACAAACTAACTCTATCTATATAATACCAGTTTGCAAACTGTGAATTTATTTTTAATACACCAAACATATTTTTTAAATAATCAAAAGCATATTCTAAATCTTTGCTTCTAAAAATAACCCAACCAAACATTACAACAAGAAGGCAGTAAATGTGTTGAATTGCGGACATTATTTTTCTTTCTTTCGGTTTATTCCATCCTGTTACTTTTTCAATACAATTGAAAAATCCATGCCATATTCCCCATACAACAAAAATCCAAATTCCAGAATGTAAAATATCTAATGAAAATATTCCTTGTCCATGCCATATACCAGTCAATAAAAATACAATCCAAAGATTTACATACATTCTAAATTTACTAACTTTGTTGCCCCCAAGTGGTATATATACATAATCTCTAAACCACGAACCAAGTGTTATGTGCCACTTTCTCCAAAATTCCGTTATAGATTTTGACAAGTATGGATAATCAAAATTTTCAGGTATATTATTAAAACCAAATATTTTTGCTACACCAATTGACATATCAGTGAAACCAGAAAAATCGTAATAAAGTTGAAAAGTATAAAAAATAGCACCCAACCAAGCAATATGTGTATTAAAATCTACGACCTGTAAAGCAAAAATTTTATTCACAACCTCCCCCAATACATCAGCAATAAGTATTTTTTTTGCAAGGCCAAAAACAAATCTTTTAACCCCAATAATAGATTCATCAAAAGTAATCCTTCTACTTTGTAATTCTTTATTAAAGTCATTATATCGTTGAATAGGCCCCATTAAAACTTGTGGAAAAAACATTATATATTGCAAGAAGTTATAAAAATCATTTGTTGCCTTTATTTTTTTATAATAAATATCAACAAGATAAGATACTAATTTAAAGTAAATAAAAGAAATTCCAATTGGAGCAATTACTCCATCCAACTTCCAATATTTAAAGAATGATAAAATTATAGTATTCATCAAAACAAAAAATAGAGTTGTTGTTTTTTTAAATTTTATTTTTTCAATAAGAACGCCACCAGCAAATGTTACAAAAGCAAGTGGAATTACAAAATTTAACATTCTTAAATCAGAAAAAGCATAAAAAAGCAAATTCGCTACAAATAATAAAAAATTTTGAATTTTTGTTGTGTTTGACACTGATATTTTAAAATATGTCAAGTAATACAAAAACTTATTTTTTACAATTGCATTGTTATTTTTACCGACTCGCACATTAACTAACAAATTAAAAACTGCCAAAAATGGTAAAAAAATAAACAAAAATGTGGGAATAACAAATGACATAAAATCACAAAACATAATTTAATTAATCGTATTCTAACAATAATAATATTAAAAGTCAATTTTAATTTGCATTATTAAAAAAATGATTTTTAATAACCATATATTAAAATTTTATTTTAATTATAATGTATTATTTTGTTAATTTTTATTGGTAAAGGAAAAGAAATGAAAAAAAAAGTAGTTTTTGTTCTTTTATGTTTGGTAAGTGCTATCTTATCAATGTTTATTAACCCTAATTATGCTAATGCATTTAGTGCGGCAGTAGATGCTTCATACCCTCCATTTGCGATTTATAATGAAAAAGGAGAGTTAGAAGGCTTTGAAGTAGATGTGATAAATGCGATTTCAAAAAAAATTGGAGAAAAAGCAGATATTATAAACCTTGAATATCCTGGAGCATTGGTTGGCATCACATCAGGAAAAATTGATTTAATCGTAACGGTTGATGAATCTGACGTGAAAAGAGACAAAGTTACTTTATCTCAACCTATTATGGAATGTGGATTAACCGCTATTATAAATAAAAATAACACAACTTTAAAAAACGAAGATGATGTTAAAAATGGCAAAAATGTTAAAATTGGTGTGGTTCAAGGAACTCTTGCTGCTGAAGAAGGTGCCAAAAGGTATGGTGAAGATAAACTTGCATTTTTTGATTCAGCCGAAGTTATGTATGAGTCTTTAATTCAAAACAAGATTGATGTTGTGGTGAATGACAGTGTGGTAAATGCTTACTACATGAAAAAAAGCACAAGATCAAATCAATTGAAAAACTTGTCAGAAGAATTCTCTTCATCATCCGGCGTATCTGCCATAACAAAGAAAAATCCAAAATTGGCAAAAAAGATTTTACAAGCAATAGTTGATTTAGAAAAAGATGGAACTTTGGCTAAAATTAGAAAAAAATGGAATTTCCATTTATAGTTTTATACAATAACAAAAAATCCTCTTTTAAGAGGGTTTTTTATTTCACATGATATCCCCCCCCTACACCATCCCAACTCCCAATTATATATTGATACACCACACCATTTTCAACCACTTTTTGCACATAATCTCTTGTTTCGTTATATTCAATGCTTTCAATCCATCGCACAATATCTCTAATTTCTGTCATTTTTCTTGGATCCCCATACCTACTAATCCATCGTTTTACAGCACCAGGGCCAGCATTATATGAAGCAATTGCCAAGACTTCCGATCCATCGAACTGACTAATTAATGAGTTTATATATTGAGAACCTAACAAAATATTATAAATTGGATTTGTTTGTAATTGCTTTTTATTGTATTTTAATTTTAATTGTTTGGCTAAAATTTTTGCTGTTGCCGGCATAATTTGCATAAATCCACTTGCTCCAACCCTACTTGAAGCCAATACATGAAATCCACTTTCCTGTTTTATGATTGCATGTATTAAATGTGAGTTTGAGTTTTTTAAATTTATCATGGTTAGAGTTGGAAATAAATTATCTATAAAATAAATTTGTCTATACGCTAAAAACTTTGCTATATTTGTAATTAATACTTCATCTTTTATATTTTTTACAATTTCAAAAATCGCAACTTTTTCACCAGTGCTTTTTGCACTAATTATTGCACTTCTAAAAAGTTCAATGTAAATTTTTCTTTCTCCACCGGTTTTTGCCACCAAATATGCTAATCCTGCAATTTCATTATTTATGGCATCGTTTTCTTCATTTTGAGTGAATGTAGGTTGTTTTGGAAGTGGCATTTCATTAGTTAAAGATGCTGTTTGCGTTATTCTGTTTTTTGCATACCAAGATAATTGTCCATAATAATATAAAGAGAATTGTGTGCCAATTTCATACCATCTTAAAGCATTTTTTATATTTGCCATATCCTCATCCACCCTACCCAGCCAATATGCGGCTCTTGCTTTACTTGCGGGATACGATACATTATCAAACAAATTTTTAAAATGTTTGTATGCTAATCCTTTTTCATTTAAAAAATCAAGTGCAACCCAACCAGCTAACCATTCTGCTTCTGCATAATCAATAGTTCCTCTTTTTAAATTTTGATTTGTTGCCAAAAAATACGATTTAACATAATCTTTGTCCTTTAAATACTCTCTAACATAATATTTTTGATAATACCACCATTTATCAATAAACTTTGAATCTCGGGGCACTTCCATTATCAATTTTTTTGCCTCTTCATTATCTCCTTTTTTTTGATAATACATAAATTTTGTATACAATAACAATTCATTACTTTTTGAAAAATATGATATTCCTTTTAAAAGTTCATTAAAGTTTTTTGGAGTTGTATTTATTTGTATAATCGTTTCATATAAAGAAGCATCGTTTTTATTCAAAAATTTCATTATATATCTCGCATCAATAAATTTTTTATTCAAAATTAAGGATTCAATTTTATTTACATATCCATTTGTATTTAACTTGTCTTTAAAAAGATTTATAAAATATACCAAATTTTCACCATACAATTCATAATCGTTAAATACTTTTATGTGGTTGGTTAAAATTCCATTTTTTAATAGTTTGATTGCGGTTTCAATTTTAATAGGTTTATTGTTTTTAAAATAGTTTTCCACATATTCATTCGAAATATCACTCTTTAAATACATATTTTCCAAATTTCTTTTTAAATTTTCTATATCTGGCAGATATTTATATCTTTCAATAAAAGCCATTAAATCAGCAAAATTGTTATCTATATCCTCGTTATCAATCATTTTGTATTTTTGCCACAAAACATAAATTATCATACCATCTCGTAAATATTCACTTTCCATAGAATTTGCCAAAGACAATGCTTTAGGGAAATCTTTTTTTTCAATCATTTTTAATGTATTTTTGAAAATTTTTTCATCTTTTTCGGTGAATTCCATTTTCAATTTAATATCTTTGTTTGTGTTATAAAATAAATTTTCAACATTAGTAGCATTTACAATGCCACAAAACAAACTAAAAATAAAAAAAAGTTTAAGCATCAAATACCAAATGTCCAATTAAATTAAATATAAAAATTCCAGTTGTAATATATAAAATAATTCTCTCTTCCCTGCTTTTATCTTTTGTTAGATATAATTTTGTTATAAAAAAACCCGATATTGCAAACAATAAATATTCAGTCCATTCATTAAAAAATTTAAGTTGAAATACTATATTTGTGCCAAAAAAAAGATTTATTAGTATTACGGCAAAGGGAATTCCACAACAAAAACAATGAGGTAAAAGCCCAATCAATATTGCAATAAAACTATTTTTATTTTTTATCATCTTACTTTACTTCTTTTATTTAATGGAGTGTAAATATAATTAAAAAATATAATAAACCAAAATCCATTTACTATATATTGCCATAAATAATACCAAAAACTATAAGTGTTTTGATACAAAAATAACATAGTAAAAAATGAAAAAAACATATTCAAAAAATCAAAAAGTAAAAAATAATATTTATTAAAATTTATTGATTTTTTAAAATATCCCGTAAAAGATAGATTTATTAACCAAATACATGATGAAAAACCAAATGGTAAAACATTCAAAACATCAAAAATAAATCCAAAAATGAAATATAAAAAATATTTTCTTTCTTCTTCAAAATAATAAGTAAAAAGCAAGAAAGAAACTACATTTGGAAAGGTTGTAAAAAATGGTATGTATCGTCTAACGATTGATGGGAGAACCAAAAAAACAATAATAGCGAAAAACACTATTACATTTTTTAAAAAATTAAACTCAACTTTACTGGAACTATACATATAATGTATATTATTATAATATAATAAAAAATCAATATTATATTTTGTTATAATTACTAAATATCGAATATTTAATTAATATAATGTCACGGAACAACATTACAAAATAAATCCACAACATCCTTTCTGTCCTTTACTATGTAATCAGCACCACTTTTTTTTAATTCTTCACCATCTGGCCTATGCTCCCCACCAATATATCCCACAACAATTGTATCTTTAAAAAACTCTTTGAAATTTCTTCCTGCTTCACATCCAGATTTTGAATCCTCAAAAATAACAACTTTTCCAGTAAAATTATTAAAAATATCAGGATAATCTACTTCTTTGCAATTTTCAAAAGCATAAATAAAAACAGATGGATTTGGCTTTGTTTTTGTTTTATATTTGTCAAAATTTAAATATTTATAATCATCCGGCACCTCTGTGGCAGAAAATTTTCTCATACCATTTATAATTTCATTATTTACGGAATAACATTTTTTCAAAAAATCATCCCTATGAGCAGATGTTGCAATACACATATCGTATTTTTGATAAAGTGCATCCAATATTTTATCCATACCTTTTGTCAATTTTAATTCACCAAGTTTTATATTTTTAAATCTATCTTCCGCATATCTAAAAAAATCTCCATCATAAATTTCAGGTTTAACGATATTTTTTTCAATTATTCCAGCATCAGCCATGACTTCAAACATTTTACCATCAGGCTTGCCTGCCATACTTTTGAAGTAAAAGTAATCACTAAACTTACTTAGATCTTTGGCATATCCCCTACCCTGCAAATAACTATAAATTATATCTTTAAAAAATCTTTCACTATCCACCAATGTGCCATCAAAATCCCAAATAATAAATGGTTTAACGAACATACTCGTATTATAACATACAAAAAACAATAAGTCAAGCAAATTAAAATTGCATAAAAATATAAATTTGCATAATTAAAAATTATATACTATGATTAAAATAGTTTTTAAATAACTTGTAGGATTTTAAAAATGCTAAAATATAAACGAATTTTATTCAAAGTATCGGGTGAATCTTTAATGGGTGGAAATGCTTTTGGGCATGACATGGCGGCTTTACAAAAAACTTGTAAAGAAATTACGGACATACATAAAATGGGGGCAGAAATTGCAATAGTTGTGGGTGGTGGCAATATATTTAGAGGGGTGCAGGTATCAACAGAAGTGATGGACAGAGTGAGTGCGGATTATATGGGTATGTTGGCAACAGCCATGAATGGCATTGCATTACAGGCCTGTATTGAAAAACTTGGTGTGGAAGTGAGAATGCAGTCGGCCATCGAGATAAACAAAGTTTGTGAACCATATATAATGAGAAAAGCGATTAGACATTTGGAAAAAAATCGAGTGGTTATATTTGTGGCGGGACTTGGAAGTCCCTTTTTTACCACCGATACAGCATCAGTTTTGAGAGCAAGTGAAATGCAATGTGATGCGGTATTAAAAGGAACAAAAGTAAAGGGTGTATATGATAAAGATCCAATGAAATATCCTGATGCGATTAGGTATGATGAAATTTCGTTTAACGAAGCCATAAAGAAAGATATTAGAGTTATGGATCCAACAGCTTTAACATTGGCAAGGGATAATAAGATGCCAATATTGGTTTTTAAGATTGACGAAAAAGACTCTTTTAAAAAAGTAATAAACGGAGAAGGCGAATATACTGTGATTAAGAACAACTAACAAACATGTAATTTGGTATTAAAGTTGATGGAACTAACCATGCAAAAAAAGAAATAGAAAACCATCTCACACTATAAACACAACGGGAAAATACGAGGGAAAATTTCCAAAAATTATATGGTGCACCCAGAGGGATTTGAACCCCCAATCTGTGGTTCCGAAGACCAATGCTCTATCCAGTTAAGCTATGAGTGCATATTTTTATAATACCATATGTTTTTAATAAATCAAGTATTATATATATTTTTTCCTCATTTTGTTTCTATTTATTTTCTTCACCACGAACCAACACAAAAAATATATAAGCCATTTTGGATATTTTTTATATTTTTTACAAGCAACATTAATTCCTTTGTACTTTATTTTATTCTCACATATCTTCTTATTGTAAAGAAATATTTTTTCTAAAATTTTTATATCCTTTTCCTTGTAATATTTTAAATACAACTTGATGGCCTCTTGTATACAAGCATCGGATGGCAAATATTGCCATGGCAAATTTAACGAAAGAAATATATCACTTGCATATTGCATGGTGTCATTCATTAATTGAAATGCTCCAATATTTGGCAATGGAATAGAATCTTCATTCATCAATGGTTGTAATTTATTGGCCTTTATGACACTAAACAATATCCCATTTGAATAAGCAGTGTTTTTGAAACAATGATAAGATGTGTCGTGTAAAACAATTATTCCATCTTTTTTCATGAAGGGCAAAATCATTAAAATATCAAGCAATTCTCCCGGTATCGAGTGCACAGTATCCAACAAACACAAATCTATATCACCTCCAATTTCTTCCATAAAATTTGCCGCTATATTACCGGTATATAATTTATATTTATTTGCTAAATGTGGAACATTTTCTTGAACCAAGTAGCCAGTTTCTTTGGTATTGTCTCGATAGTATTTTTTACTATAATCCACCGAATATAATCTTGCATCATACTCTTTTATTGCATTTAACATAATTATACTCGAACCACCAGCCGAAACTCCAACTTCCAATAATTTTTTAGGTTTATATTTTCTAATAATTCCATTTAAAAAATATTTTTCGCTTTCTTGCATTTCACCTTTTTCCAAATATTGTTTTACTTCATCAAGAATATTTGTTTCAAATTTTTCAATTCCTTCATTTGAAGAAAAGTTTTTGTCTTCATTGACCATTGTATTTTTATTTATTAACACTTTATTATGATGCTGTTTTTTTTTTGTCAAATTTTTCAGAAACATACACCTCATAAACAAAAAATGTGGCTTAAAAATAAAAATATAGGCATAGTGTAATATTAATTTGCGTATTTGGTTTTATTGTTATATAATAAGATTATATAATTGATTATCAATAACAACATAAACATATAAATAATTAATTGAAAAAACATATTTAACTGGGTGATATTTAATGAATTAAATATGTTGTTCGATAAATAAATAGATTGTGAAGATGCGTTGTGGATTTGTATTGTAAATTTGTATTGTGAATCTATATTGTGAATTTATATTGTGAAATATAATTAATATATAACGTGTAAATTTGAAATAAAAACAAAAAACAATTATAATAATTAATATTTATTTTCTTTATGTACTTCCGTACTTTACACTTATGATGTATAATATAAATGAATATTACATTTATCTTTTCAAGTTCTATGAATTTAGTGAAGGCAAGATTGAATAATAATATATTACAAAATCTTGTAAAAGATATATCAAATATAAATATTCATTTAATTATTTTGATATGAATAATGATAGTGAACTATATTTCGAATTGGAACTTATGAGAAATTGTCAATACTTTATTTTATCAAAAAGTGGTTTTTTCAGAATTAATAGAACGAACAACAAAAAAAGAAGATAAAATAGTTATATCCAACGTAGATAGATTATGCAAAAATGGAAATAATCAGGATGAAGTAAACGAAAAAGAGAAAGAATGGAGATATAGGTGAAAAAAGGATTGGCGAAGTACATAGAAATGTTGAAGTAAATAATTATTTCAACAACCCTTTAACCGTTGCTCCAAACTTTTTAAGTCCTTTCGTCATTTTATTCAAAGTTCCAGTGTCATTTTGCTTTTGTTCATCTTCTTTGAGTTTTTTCAATCTTGCTTCATATCTTTCCACACTACCATCTTCCATAATTTTATCATAATCTTCCTGTAATTCTCGGTTATCAATTTCAGTATAATCTTTCGTTCCCTTATTAAAACGAACAAAATCATCATCCTCAGGTTGTATGGTGCTGAAAATATCAATTTCATCCTCTTTATATCTATCAACATTATCCGATAAATACTTAATTCCTATACCACCAGCATTTTCTAACTCCTTGTATGGCTTGTTTTCTTCATTTGACACCAAAAATTCCATTTCTCTTGCTTTTTCTCTACCCATAGCAGTATTTTCAAAAGTTGCACCTTGATAATTTTGTTCCTTTATGCTTTGATAATGTTTTTCCTTTGCCCTTTCAATTTTTGTACCATATGTATCTAAAAAATCATCATTAGATCTTTTCGTAGGTTCATACGATAACAATGCTTCACAAGATGTCAAAAGCAATAATAATACTAATAATAATCTATTTTTGTTCTGCGATATACACATCGTAATGCCCCGTATTTATTATTTTATTCATATCTATGCCAGCATATTTCCTTTCATTATATGGTCCTAATGCAACTTTATATTTTACTTTTCCATTTTTGTCCACATATTCACTAATTTCTCCCATATTTATTTTTTTAAATTTATTATACATATTTTGTGCATTTTTCTTTTCACTATAAATTCCTATTTGTATATAATAACCTTTTTTGTTTTTGATGGTAGGTGATGGTGCTGGTATTGGTGTGGTTTTTGGTTGGGAAGAAGGTGGTGGTGTTGCCTTTATTTCTTCAGTATTCACCACCACAACTTTACTCTCCTTCTTTGGTGATTCATTTTGCATTTGTTGCGTATAATTATAATTGTAATTTGTAATTCTATCTGCAAAAAGTTCATCCGGGTAAGCATTACCTATACCATTACCTTCATTCGCTTCATTATTTATAATGTTATCGTCAGATTCAATATCAAAATTAGTATTTATTTGTTTAAATTTCGTTATTTCAACTTTTCTATTCTCACTATTTTGCGTTCTATCCACCGTCTCTCTTTGTTTTTCTAATTGCTCAGCATTAAATTTTGGAACAATTTTATTCAATTTTACAGGATTGCCCTGTGAATCCACCAATTTTACCCTTGGTTGCCCCATATCTTGTGAAGCACAAGATATCAAAAACAATGGAAGTAAAACTAATATCTTTTTCATAATACGCCTGCCAATAGCAATTGTTGTATATGCAAATGTCCCACAACTTTTTTGTAATCATTTAGCACAAAAAGATTTTGCACATATCTTTTTTTAATATTATTTCCTTGCATAATACTTACAGCATCGATTGCAAATTGATTTTCATTTATGGTAAGTGGATTTTTAACCATTATATCGACGATTTTTGCTTCCAAAAGATCTTTGTAAACAAGTATATTTCTCTTAAAATCACCATCAGCAATAATGCCAACTAAATCATCGTTTTTATTTATAATACCAACACAACCTTTATTTACTTTTATCATAACATCAACGACCTTTTTTATGTCGTCAGTATCATAGCAAAGTGGGGCATCTGTTGACATAACTTCTTTAACTTTAAGCATACTTGCCCCAAGCTTTCCGCCTGGATGCAATAATTTATATTTTTCAACATCAAAGCCTTTTACATTTATCAGGGCAGTGATTATCGCATCAAAATAAGCAAGGAACATTAAACTTGAAGTTGTGGGTGATTTAAGCACGTTGGTTTCCTCAATATCCTCAAGGACCACTGGAATATCAGACATTTGGGCTAAAAAAGAATCTTTATTTCTTGTGAGTCCAATAAGTGGAATTTCCAATCTTTTCGCATAATGTATTAAATCTTTCAATTCTTTTGACTCACCGGAGGCTGACAACATAATGATTGTGTCGTTATTACTTACCATTCCCAAATCTCCATGACTGGCTTCATCAGAGTGTATATAATAGGCTGGTGTGCCAGTGGAAGCAAGGGTTGCTGCAATTTTGTGTGCTATATAACCTGGTTTACCGATACCACTTACAATAATTCGTCCCTTTGTATTTAAAATTGTTCCCACAACTTTCTCAAAAACATCGTTTAAAGAATGTTGTAAAAGTGATTGCATTGCCTTTATTTCAATATTTAAAGAATGCTCTCCAAATTTGATATATTTCATAAAATCTCCCTAACTGATACAATAATATTAATAAATAAAAAAGCAAAAAATTATATTCAATTTTAGCAATTTTTTGGTAATTGTTATTTTGAGTATAACTTATTTATTTTAAGTATGGAAGTACTTTTGAAAAATAATTTTATAATATTTTTTATTTATATACTTCCGCACTTTACACTTATGATGTATAATATAAATAATATTAACAAAATATAGGAATATAATTATGAAAAAGACATGAAAAAACTTATTAATTAAATTTGTTTTTTATTTTTTAATTAATAACATAATAAAATGTTAAAAAATAAATATTATTCAAATATTATCGTCATATCATTTATTTTAATTTCATTTCATTCATATGTATATTTGATAGAACAATTGGCAGTTAATTTAAAAAAATTTTATTCACATTGTACATTTGATAGAACAATATTGGCTCAACTTGAGGAGCAAATTAATTTAAAAAAACCAATTGAAATAAAAAAATACAGATATGATAATCCAGATGATAAAACAAGATATAACATCAAAATTATTGCCTGTTATCACAAACCTTATACACTTTGGCAAAACAAAGTAATACTTCCAATACATTGTGGTAGAAGTATTGCCAAGGTAGGTGAAGAAATAGCAACTGATTTCAAAGAGCACTATAAAAAAACTCTGCTCCACCCCCATAAATGGTTGAATGATAACATGATAGGTGATGATACTGGTGACAATGTTTCTCGCTACAATAGATATTGGAATGAGATGACTGGTATTTATTGGGCATGGAAAAACTATGATAAAATTGGAAATCCGGAATATATTGGAGTTTATCATTATGGAAAACTGCTGGAATACAGAGCAATAGAAGATGTTATGGAGGGTATGGATTTAGTAACAACACAGTTAAGAAACGTTTTAAGCGTTTACTTTCAATACATGATGCCATATAACAAAGCGGTTAGTATAGATATTTTTAATGAAACCATGACTTTTATTAAAGATAAATACCCATCACAATATCAAGATGTGAAAAAATTTTTTGAGGGTGACAAAATTTATTTTAATAATATATTTATAATGAAGAGAGAATTATTTTTTGAATATTCCAATTGGATATTTCCTATATTATTTAAATTAGAGGAAAAATTACCAAAAGATAGTAGAAAATTTAGAGATATTGGTATGATTGCCGAAAGATTGACGGGATATTTTTTATTAAGAAAAAGTGAAGATAAAAGAATAAAAAGTATATCAAGAAAACTATTAATATTGTAACAAAATCAATATTTATTGCATATTTTTGTTATAAACTCTTTCGCATATTCCAATGCCTCATCATTGATTTCATGTCCCATTTCTTCAACCGTAAAGGCTTCATACGGAATATCCAATTCTTTCAATAATTCTTCTGCCTGCCCCATACTTGCATAAGGCACCACGGCATCAGCCGTTCCATGTATCAAACAAGTTTCAGGACGAACTTTTATTTCTTTGCTTATAGTTTCCATCGTATCTGGCATCATGCCAGAAAAAGCTATGAGCCCCATTGGAACTTCTAATCGTCTTGGGCCAGTATAGAGTGTCATCATGGCACCTTGTGAAAATCCACCAATTATTAAATACTCGTTTGTTAATTTAAATCTATCAAGTTGTTTGTCAATAAATTTATTTAATGTCATATATGATTTTTTAATTTCCTTTAAAATTGTAAATAAATTCATAGTTTTTAATGAAAACCATTGATAACCGCCAGTGCCTTTTTCACATGGAATAGGAGCATTGACAAAAATAAAGGCAGTTGTGGGTAATAAACTTCTCAAACTTAAAGCCACCGGTATTAAATCATCAGCAGATGAACCATAGCCATGCAACAAAATCATAACATTATTAACCACATCTGGCACGATATCAATATAATCTAATTCTACATTTTCCATATTATAGTTTATAGTAAAAATATTTTATAATAAAGCAAGTTTATTTTATTGACTTTATATTTATTTTGTATTATCATATAAAGATATGGACGACGAAAAAAGTGTTTTACAAAAAATTTTGATGTTTTTAAACAAAAAAATTATTAAAAGAACGATTGGTGTGATTTTTCTTGTGTTTTTGTTTGTTACTCAATCAGATGTGAATTTTAAAAACTTTTTTAATGATAAAAAGAAGGAAAAGGGAAAATTTCAAATTATTCCGCAAAATGCTATATTAAAGGAACATTTTGAAGTGGAAAAAAGAGAACGAGAAGAAATGAATAGAATGGTGCAAAGAGAATTGAATGAAAATCAAAAAAAAGAAAAAAAAGAAATGGATGCCAAACAGTTAAAAGAGGAATTTACAGATAAAGCCATTGCAAAAAGTAAAAAAATAAAAGTTGGAGATTTGCTTAAAATTAAAGTATTGGTGCTCAATGGAGATGATTTTAATACAATTGTGCAAAAGCCAATGATTTTTACATTAATGGTGAGTAAAAAGGATGTTTTTACAAAAGATTTAATAGGGAAAAAAATAGGAAATGTTGTAACCACGCCCATTAGACAAATGTTACAGGGTTATGATTTGGATGAAGAGGTTAGAAAAATGCAAGAAATAACTCCAGAACTTCAAACACAGGAAGTACGAGATGTGTTGAAGAGAACGAATTATAAAAAACTTATATTAGAAAGTCAAATGTTGTATAAAGTAAAAGCGGTAGAATATGCAAAAAAAATTGAAGATCCAGTTTTTCAAAAATAAAAAATATTTTTTTATTGGTTTTGCAATTATTTTTACAATTTTTGTAATCGATATATGGAGCAAAAGAATTGCCTTTGCAAAAGTGGATGAATTTTCTGTAAAAACTGGTGGAATATACGATTATATACAAATGACATATTTTTTCAATATAGTAAAAGTCATAAATACAGGTGTAAGTTTTGGCATGTTTAATGGCATTGTTTACGGGCAAATAATTTTATCCATAATAACATCTATTTTAATTGGATTTTTATTTTATTTATCTTGGCAAAGTGGTGATAAATTTTTGATTTATACATATTCTGCAATAATTGGAGGCGGAATTGGAAATTTATATGATAGAATTATCTATGGTGGAGTATTTGATTTTTTAGATTTCCATATAAAACAATATCACTGGCCAGCATTTAATATTGCAGATAGTGTTGTATGTGTAGGAGTTTTTTTGCTATTAATAAAAGAATTGAGGGATAAAAAATGATAAAAAAAACACTTTTTATTTTTTTATTTTTTACATTAATTTGTAATATTTTTGCTATGGGCAATAATTTTACCACAGATGTTTTAATGTCAAGTTTAAATATTTTATTCAACAATTTACATAAAAGAATTTTATACTATGAAAGCTACAAGTATGGCGGAAAATTTGGCCATAATAATATACCATTTGTGGAGAAAGAAAATGTATACAATTACAATGAATTGTATGCGAATGAAACATACTCACAAAATAATTCTTGGTTTGAGGGAGATTATGGATACTTAAATCGAAAAAACGACCACAATTTTTTTTATTATGGTGGTGTTTTTAATTATGATATAAAATCCAATGATTTTATTCTTAGTTTTTCTCTTCTTTTGAATCAAGTAATGGCTAAAAAGGATGAGGAAAAATTTGAAGCAAATTCACAAATTGCAAATGTTTCAATAATAACGAATGATGAAAATTTTTATTCTTTATTCAATGCTGGATTCGGAACAATTGGTAGCACAAAGGATGAATATTCGACAAGATATATGTATGGAAAAGGTGAAATTGGTTTTAATTTTGTTTTGTATGACAAAGAAGCCATCATAGATCTTGAAAAATACGAAATTAGAAATGAAACAAAGTATATAATAGGAAATGAAAGAAAAATACCATTAGTTAATTTGAATAAGGATAAAATTTTTGGCACAAGGAGAAGGGACGTTGGTATAATAAGGAATTTTATATCATTTATACCAAGTATTTCTATGCAATATATTCATTTGTTAGTGGAAAAAACAAATGTAACATCTTATAGCATTGGCGGTGATATTGTTCTTACAAAAAGTAGCGGAAAAGAAAACACAATGCATGTTTCTATTGGTGTATATCAAAAACAACAAACGAACGGCAGAGTTAAAATGCAGGAGAATTCAGCATTAGAAAAAGAAAGAGTTACAAGGGAGATTGTGGTTGGGGGCGCATATAATGTATATGATGAATTTTCAATAAATGTTTCAATAGGAGTTTTGATAAATAATATAATGACAAACAATAATTTTAGTGCAAATCTTGGAATTTTTTTCTAATATTGAAAAATATATTTACTTTTTATTTTTTTATTATATACACGAAGTATGATAAGCATTTTTGATATTTTTAAAATTGGCATTGGACCTTCAAGTTCCCATACATTTGGACCTATGGTTGCTGCTAATATGTTTTTAAAGGATGTGGAAAAACGAATTGATACCATTGAAAATATTGTGGTGGATTTGTATGGCTCGTTAGCATTGACCGGTAGGGGTCATGCCACTTATCTTGCAATAGAGTTGGGTCTTGAAGGCTGGCAACCAGAGAATATAAAGCCTAATAAAATTGATATTGAAATTGAAAGAATCAAATCTGAAAAAAAATTATTTTTGAGTGGTAAAAAACCAATAAATTATGATAGAAAGAAAAATTTTATAGTCCATAAGAACGATGTGTTATCCTATCATAGTAATGGTATGATAATTACAGCCACAGATAAGAATAAACGGGTAATTTTTAGTCAAACATATTACTCGGTTGGTGGAGGTTTTGTAATTACGCAAGATGAAATAAATAGCATAAAATTCACACAAAAAATAAAATATAATTTTGCGGATTTTCAAGGATTGATGGAGATTTGTCAAGAGGAGAAAAAATCAATTTATGAAATAGTATTAGAAAATGAAAAATGTTTTAGAAGTGAAGAAGAAATCAACAAGCGGGTGCAAACAGTGATTGATGTGATGCAGGAAATGATACAAAATGGTTTGAATAGAAAGGGTAATTTGGAAGGGACATTAGATTTGTCAAGACGAGCTCCAGTATTATTAAAAAAATTAAAAAAAGAAAAGGATGACCCATTGAATGTATTCGATTGGATTGCTTTGTGGGCTTTAGCTGGAGCAGAAGAGAATGCAAGTTTGGGTAAATTAATAACTGCCCCAACCAATGGTGCAGCTGCTTTAATTCCAGCGGTGGTAAAATTTATTGAAGTATATTACAAAAATAAATACACAATAGAAAACTTAAAAAAATTCGTGTTAATTGCTGGTGTGATTGGTATATTATGCAAAACTAATGCTACAATTTCAGGTGCGGAGGGTGGATGTCAAGCGGAAATTGGCGTTGCATGTGCTATGGCAAGTGCTGGACTTTGTGCTCTATTGGGTGGAAATGATTCGCAAATTGAAAATGCGAGTGTAATGGGATTAGTTCATAACTTGGGACTTATTTGTGATCCAATAGGTGGATTAGTGCAGATTCCTTGTATTGAAAGAAATGCCATAAATGCGGTAAAAGCGATAACTTGTGCGAAATTAGCAATTAAAGAGAAAAAAAGTTTATTTATAACATTAGATCAGGCAATTTTGACACTTAAACAGGTTGGAAGAGATATACAATCAAAATATCGTGAAACATCATTAGGTGGATTGGCTGTTAACTCAAAAGATGGACGAAAAACCATTATTCAAAGAACCGTTATAAATAATTGCGAAGAATGTGGAAAATGTAAATAAAATGGAATGATATGCGAGAAATTTTAAGGTTAGAGGGTGTAAATAAGACCTATAAGGATGGAAATGAAATAATAAAAAATTCTTTTCTTACGATTCATGAAAATGAAAGTATAGCCATGGTGGGAACTTCTGGTTGTGGAAAAACTACATTTTTACAAATATGTGGTTTATTAGATACGGCCACCAGTGGTAATATTTATATAAATGATAAGAATATTTCGTTATTGAATGATAACGAAAAGACAGCAATTAGAAAAAATGAAATAGGTTTTGTGTTTCAATTTCATAATTTGTTACCAGAATTTTCTGTGTTAGAAAATGTTTTAATTCCAAGTTTAATCGATAATAAAAATTTAAAATCTCGTGCAATTGAAATTTTGAATGATTTGAATTTGAATGATAAAATAAATAATAGACCAAATCAATTGTCGGGTGGAGAGAGGCAAAGAGTATCAATCGCAAGGGCTATTATAAATAATCCAAAAATTATATTGGCAGATGAACCTACTGGCAATCTTGATGAGGAGAATGCAAATAATGTTTTTGAATTATTGCTACAAGTGGTGCAAAAATATAGTTCCGCACTATTAATGGTAACACATAATCAAGAGTTGGCAAAAAAATTGGATAAAATCATAACAATACAAAATAAACAGGTTAAAAACTATATATAATATTTTGTTGAAAATTTATTTAAAACATGTAACATCTTATTATAATAATTTAATATATTATATGTCAGGTCATTCAAAATGGGCAACAACAAAGCATAAAAAAGCAATTATTGATGCCAAAAGAGGTAAAAATTTTACGAAGCTATTGAAAGAAATAACCATAGCAACAAAATTAGGTGACCCAAATCCTGACTTTAATCCACGATTACGAAGTGCAGTAATTGCTGCTAAAGCGGCAAGCATGCCAAAGGATAATATTACAAATGCCATTAAAAAAGCAACAGGAATGGGTGCTGGTGAAAATTGGGAAGAAATAAGATATGAAGGACGAGGTTTTGGTGGTATTGCGCTTATTGTGGAAGCATTAACTGATAATAAAAATCGTTCAGCCTCAAGTATTCGTTCAACATTTTCAAAGTATGGGGGAGCAATGGGTGAAACTGGAAGTGTAAGTTTTATGTTTAAAAAGATTGGTATTATTGGTTTTGAAGGAAAAGTTGCGGATGAAAATACTATGCTTGAAGAGGTGATAAATGCGGGTGGAGATAATGTTGAGAGTGATGAAGAATACCATGAAATTACAACAAGTATTGAAAATTTTATAAAGGTTAGAGATGTTTTGATGGCAAAATTTGGAGAACCAAGTGAGGCGGCATTAAAATGGGTGGCAAATGAGTCTGTTGTGATTGATGACTTGGAAAAGGCTGAAAAAATCAATAAATTTATTGAAATATTGGAAGATAATGAGGATGTGCAAAATGTTTATTATAACTTTGAATTTAGCGATGAAATCGCAGAAAAATTAGGATAATTATGAAAGAAAAATTAGCAAAATTTTATGAAAAAATAGGTGGAAAATGGGCTTTGATGTTTTTTATCTTTATTTTTATGTTGTGGTATAATTGGGATTTTTTAAGTGAAAATGTGTTCGATTATGTCATCAACCCAATTAAAGACATATTTTCATTAATATAATGAATAAACTTATAAATGAGTTTTTGTTGTATATTGCAAGTGAAAAAAATTACTCAAAACACACCGTATCCGCCTATAGGGAGGATTTAACCGATTTTTTTAACTATATTGGTGCAAAAGATATAAAAACCTTACGACACAGTGATTTTAGAAATTGGTTGGTCAGTAAGAAGAATTTAAATTTGCAAAATGCCACATTATCGAGAAATCTATCCAGTGTGAAAAGTTTCTTTAAATACCTAAAAAAGCACAAAAAGATTGATAATCCAATAATTAGTGTAGTGAAAAATCCAAAGGTAAAGAAGGGAATTCCAAAAGCAATTGACGTAATGAATATTGAAAAAATAATGGAAATGATGGTCGAAATACATAATGATGAATGGCAGGTGGCTCGTGATATTGCAATCTGCACCTTGATTTACGGATGCGGCTTGAGAATTAGCGAAGCTTTGAATTTAAAAAAGGGTGATATTAACAATACGATTATTATCAAAGGAAAGGGTGGCAAGATGCGAAATTTACCTGTGCTGCCGATTGTTATTGAAAAAATAAACATTTATGTAAAAAAGTGCCCATTTGCCATTCTGCCAACCGATTACTTGTTTAGAAGTAAAAGAAATTTGCAGTATTCGGCAACTTTGTTTGAGCGGGTTATACAAAAAACAAGAACTATGCTTGATTTAAGCGTAACAACTACGCCACATGCCCTACGACATTCTTTTGCGACTCATTTATTGGAAAACGGAGCTGATTTAAGAAGTTTGCAGGAATTATTAGGACATAGCAGTCTTTCCACAACACAAATATACACAAAGGTTGATAAAAAAAGATTGTTAGATGTCTATAAAAAAATACACCCAAGAGGATAGTATGTTAGAAATATCCTTCCAAAAAACACAATTCACCCATACAAGGCACCTTTAATTCATCGATATGAAGAAAAGGATAAATTGTTTTCATTTCATCTCTCATTTTTTCATCCAATATTCTATAATCATCTCTTCCCAACCTAATTGCCCCAAGTTGCAATCCAGATTGCGGCGCAATATATTCATCAATTATTTGTGGAAATGGCCATCTAAAAGGCTTTTTAATGTATGGAAACATAAAATCTATACATTTTTCTATATTCTTCCCACAATTAGTTGTGTATTTCCATAAATCTATGCCTCTTTGAAATGCTAATTCGCAGGTAATAACAAGACTTTCCAACATAAACAAACAATAATGTAAACTTCTAGTTCTCGTTAATTCCGCAGTAAAAGCACACTCATCATTTGTTTGGGTTTGTAAAATTATTTTATATCTTTCAACACACTCTTGGATGATTTTTTCATTGTCTGTGAAAATCGCATAACACATGAGTTGTGCATTGTAATAGGATATATGATTATTTTTGTTATTTTTAGTCAACATTCTTCCATATTCACTACTATTCAACCAATGCAAATACTCACTAAACCATTTTTTCATATCATCAATTATTGGATTATTAATATATTCAAGAGCATGACAAATTGTTATAAATGGTAGTCCATCTATAATTCCAATGCCTCTAATCATATCAATACCTGGAATTATTTGTGCGAACTTTAAATTTGGATTCATATATGTATCCTTGTCAACAAACCAAGTATATAAAAGATTTATCGCATAATCTGTATAAATCTTGTTTTGCAAATAATGTCCAGCCACCGCAAGATGAAAAACACTTTCTGCCATATTTTTTAATGCCACTTTACAACCTTTATTAGCCTCTACATTTATTATACCATCTTTTTTTATGTATGGAAGTCCATTGGGCTTCGTAGGGTCTGGATGCCAGTAATAACCAAAACTGCAATATTCATGCAGATTCACTCCATTTGGTTTTTTAAATTCAGTTACAGATACAAAGTTTTGTTTCAGACACGAGTCTCCCACATCTCGCAACTCATAAATAATATCTGCATTTTTATTTATTGAGTAATATATATTTTGTTTATTTTTTTCATCTACAAACAATTTTATTTACTTTATTTTTCTTCATCATCATCAATTTCATCTTCAACGTTATCAAGCCCTAAATTAATCTCGTCATCTTCCTCTTCTTCATCTATTTCAATATCAATTTCATCTGCTTGCCCATCAACACTCAATTCTTCGCCATCAACATTTTCTATTTTTTTAACATTTACAATTTCAACTTCTTCTGTGTTTTTTTCGTTATCAAAGAACTTTTCTTTGTTTTTAATATCATTTTCAGTTATCTTTTTTAATTCCACCACATCTAATAAATTATTTCCAATTTCATTCAATGAAATAACTACATTGCTTAGTTTGTCAGTTTCATATAATGGGGAAAAACCATTGATAAGAGTTTTAGCTCTGTAACTTGTTTCAAGTATTAATTCAAACTTGTTTGGGATTAACTTTAAGCAATCCTCTATTGTAGCATTTTTCATTTTTCAAAATCTTAGTTATTAAATCAATATTATTTGATTTTTTTTATTTTGTCAATATTATTTATTTATATAATTATTTTATTATTTATGATTGAAAAAACTTTATCCATTATTAAACCAGATGCCGTAGAAAGAAGTTTAATTGGCAAAATAAATGCAATTTTTGAGGAATCAGGATTAAAAATTGCTGCTCAAAAAATGATTTATTTAACAAAATATCATGCAAGACTTTTTTATATGGAACATAGTGAAAAGGTATTTTTTGAAGAATTGGTTGATTATATGACATCTGGTCCAATTGTGGTGCAAGTATTACAAGGTGAGAACGCGATACATAAAAACAGGGCTTTGATGGGAAAAACTAATCCACATGAAGCTTCAATAGGAACAATTAGAGCATTGTTTGGTGAATCAGTGCAAAGAAATTGTGTGCATGGTTCTGATTCAATTATCAGTGTTCAAAGAGAAATTAATTTTTTCTTTTCGGAATTTGAAACTTTCAATAGGTATGAAAATCAATAAATTAATTTTTTGATAAAAGTCTAGGAAAAATAAGAGATAACTTTGAAAATAATTCAATTAATAATAATTATTTTTCCTTCTTCACTGGTTTCACTATCATGTAATTTATATTCAAATTTATGTTTTGTCTTTGCATCTTCAATTTCCTCGTACACTTTTTTGCCTTTTAAAAAAATCAATTCGCTATCATTTTTTTTTAAATTTTTTGATAACTCTAAAAGCATATTTAAACTTCCAAGCGCTCTTGATGTTATGATGTCAAAAGTATTGTCTTTATAATCATATAAATTTACATTTTGAACTACAATTTTATTATTAGAAAATTTTTTTGCTTTTTCCAAAAAATCACATTTTTTTGCACTTTTTTCAAACAAATGAACCTCTTTAACTCCCATTATTGATAACAAAATGCCTGGTAGGCCAGCACCACTTCCTAAATCTGCGAGTTTTATATCTTTATTCTGTATAAATTTCATAATTTGCAAGCAATCTTTTATGTGCCTGTTCTCGATATCAGCGATGGTGGATGACCCTATTAAGTTCATTTTTTCATTACATTTTAATAAAAATTCTATATATTCTTTTATTTTATCCATTATTTTTTTCTCCAACTATTTTAATTTCCAATTCTAAATCAATTTTTAATTTTTCTTTCGCATCTTTTATGATGCTGTTTATCAAATTTTCAACACTTTTTGCTCTTGCTTTTCCAGTGTTTATTAGAAAATTTGCATGTTTTTCACTCATTTTTGTTCCATCAATTTCTTTGTTTTGCCACCCCAATTCTTGTATTACTTTCCATGCTGGCATTTCAATTGGATTTTTAAAAGTAGAGCCAGCAGTTTTTTCGCCCACTGGCTGTGTTTCTTTTCGCTTTTGCATATATTCATTAAATTTGTTTTCAATTTCATTTTTTGTGGATTTTATGCCAGCATTTAAACTAATTTCCGTAAAAATCAAATCATTTGATAAATTATTTTTTCTGTATTCAAAATTACAATCGGCATTACTATATTTTTTAATATTTCCATCAAAATTTATAGTTTCAACATCAATTGTAAAATCTTTTATTTCACTCTTATAACAACCAGCATTTCCTCTTACTGCGCCACCAATTGTTCCGGGAATAGTTCCTAAAAATTCATAGCCACCAATGTTATTATTTTTGCAAAAATTATAAATTTTAGAATTTAAAGTTCCAGCCTTAACTTTTAAAATATCACCATCAAATTCAATTCCTTCAAATTTCACTATTATGGTTACACCCTTGATACCGCCATCTCGAATAAGTAAATTACTGCCACCACCTATAATTGTAATTGGTAATTTATTGGTTTTTAAAAAATTCTGTAACTCTTCCTTATTTTGTGGTTCATATAAGTATTCTGCATTACCACCAACACGAAGCCAAGTATATTTTGCTAAATTTTGCTCTTTCAACATATTTGAAATGATATTGTTTTTTTGTTATAAAAGCAAATTTAATGTTATGTTATAACTTTTTGTAAAAGCCCATCTTCACTTAAAATATAATTCATTTTTACATCATGTTTTTCATTTTCAATTTCATCAAATTTTTGCAAAAATTCATTTCTAACAATACCGATTTTTATTATATCTTTATGTGGCACGGATGCAAAATACCTATCAAAATATCCCTTTCCGCTACCCACTCTATTTCCAAACAAATCTAATCCCCTGCAAGGTACAAATATAATTGATGGAAATGTTTTTTTACCATCAATTTCATACACCATTTCAGTATCACTTATAATCTTTGGAATAAGTATTTTATGTATAGTGGAATGAATTTCTATTTCCCTATTATCAATAATTTTATATCCACCTAAAATAATCTTTTGAGACATACCAAAATCAGGACTATTTATTGTAATTTTTTTGCTATACTTTGTTTTTTTATATATGGTTCTTATTTCTTTTTTATTTATCATACTTTTTTAATAAAATTTCTTTTTCTATTTTGAAATAAACAACCTCCATTCCTCTCAAAGTTTTTGCTTCCTTAAATTTTACACCACCCAATCTTTCTGCTAATTTTATTGATGCAATATTTTCTTTTGCACTTCTTATCACAACTTCTTTAAAATTTCTTTTACTGAATTCATATTTCAATACATTTCCCACAGCCTCGCTCGCATATCCCTGTCCATGAAATTTTTTTAAAAAACCATAACAAACATTTATTGACATGTCAAAGTTGTAATAGCAACCCCCTTGTCCTACATATTCATTGGTATCTTTTAAAAAAAAATTGTAATAACTAAAATCATATTTACTCTGATGTTCTATGATTTCATTAAATCTCATTCTTAATTTTTCAAGCGATTTTACACCTTCATCAAAATATTGCATTAATTCCTTATCTTGATTTAATGACAAGAAATTTCTAAAGTCATTTTTTGCAAATGTTCTAACAATTAATCTATCTGTCTGTAAAATTTCTGTCATACAAATTTATAAAATTATTTTATTTTCTATTACTTTCATTCAGTTTCCTCCGGTTCATCCATTGGTTCAGGTGAACCATCCGGAATTGTTGCTCTTCCGCGATGTGATGCCTTTTTTCTTCTTTTTGCTGATATTTCCGTTTTAGGTGGTGGTATAGCCTCCCCCTCTAAAGGCTGAGGAAGTACTTCCGATGGAACTTCCGGTATCTCTGGTTGTGTTGCATCATTGGCTTCAGCACCTGTTTCTGCTTCAGGTGGTGTTGCCTCTTCTGTTTCCGTTTTTTTTGATGTTGCCTCCTCCTCTGATTTTAGTGTTGCCTCTTCTGTTTCCGTTTTTTTTGGTGTTGCCTCTTCTGATGCTGTTGCAGATGCATCTTTTTCTTCAGCAGCTTTCGCCTCTGCTCTCTTTTTTAGATATTTACTTTCAACATTCTTTTTTGCCTTTTCTCCAAGTTTTCCATATGCTTTTTTCTGTTCAACAGTTCCATTTTTTATAAATTTATCATACGAAGTAAAACTATTTTCCTTCATCCATTCTTTTTGTAATTTATTTGTTTCATCCCTTAAATCTTCTTTATATTCCCCTGTTTTTTTGTGGTTCTCAAGTTCTCTGTCAGATTCAATTTTCTTTTGTCTTGATTCTTGTGCTATTTCATTTCTGTATTCAAGCATTTCTTTATCTTTATTTTTCTTTTCATTTTGTTCCTTAAGCGCTGCATCTCTATAATTACTTGTGGTTTTTCCTAATGGCGTTATACCAACTCCACTATGTTTTCTACCACCCGTAAGAGCATTTTTTCTCATGGCCCATCTTCTTGCTAAAAATCCATGACCTTCCTCTTTTAATTTTTCATCATGTTTTTTATCAAATTCCTTTTTATCGTCCTTATCCTTTGCTTTTTTAACAACTTTTGTCATCTCATTTTGTTTATCTATTGTGCTACTATCAGCTTTTGTGCTTGCTTTGCCATCTCTTGCGGCATGCCATGCCTTTGATGCAATGAAACCAAATACACTATCAGCTTTTGTGCTTGCCTCTTTGCCCCAATTATCCGCCCCGGCTTTTGCTGTAAATGCATTTTTGTAAGCTTCATCAAGTTTTTCTGTGCTCGCCATTTCGTTATATGAAGATTTATATGCTTCTTTTTCGGCTGCTTTTATACCTGTCACATCTTTTTGTGCTTTCTCTTTTGCTTCTGTTGCCTTACTTTCTGCTTCCTTAATATTGTCTGCATTTTCTTTTGCTTCTTTTTCGGCCTTATCTCCCTCTTCTCTTGCTCCTTTTTCAAGTTCCTCTGGAGACAATTTTTTGTTATTTTTTTTAGATTTAAATGCATTTTCAGCCACTTCTCTTGCCTCTTGACCTTTTTCTTCAAGATGTTTATTTTTAGCAGCATCTCCTTTATTATTTACAAATTTTTCAGCAGATTCTTTTGCCTTTTTTGTTGATTCTATATGTGCCTTTGCGGCAAGATCATTTCTTGCCTCTTTTCCAGCATTTTCACCCTGTCTTATTTTTATATTATTTTTCTTTTCATCACTTTGTTCTTTCATTTCCTCTTCTTCTGTCTGGTATCCCATCTTCTTAAAGAATGAATCTCTTTTGGCATTTAATCCTTTTGTGAAAGAATCTTTTATACCATCATCCCCCTCTTTATATCTGTTAACTTCTTCTAAAATTCCACCAACCCTATCTCCTAATTTTAAACCAGATTTTGCAATATCGTTGGAAAAATTTCTCACCAATTCTATAAATCCTTTCATTAAATCTGCAATGATATATATAATCAATACTCTAAATAATCCTGGCATTGCATTCATTGCCGTTGTAACGGTTGTGGTACCAGTGGTTGCTCTCCAAAAATTAAATAGTTTTATACTACCTAATAATGGAAGTTCAACAATCCACACTTGGGTCCAACATACTCTAAAATTCAATACAAATTTTATAAAATTATAAACCAACATATTAAATAATGATAATCCAACCATTAAAGATACTTGCTCCACCACATGTCCCACAAGTGCCATTACCCATTTGTCAAATGCAGTCTTTGTTTTTTCAAAAATCAATAGCACAAAGAATATTGGACCAAATGTCAACATTACCATCAGCAAAAATTTTGACATCATAAACAAAACCAAAGCATTAAGTGAGGCAAAAACATAGTTTATGAGAGCCGAATATAATAATATTACATATAACCAGCCGAGATAACTTGTAAACAATAGACCTAATATTTTGTAATTTACTTCAGCTGAAAATATTAATGCTAAATTTCTATCGGTGGCACCAAATAATACCGTTTTATCAAGAAAGATTCCCTTTGTGAATTCTCTTGTAAGTCCTGGAGTCTCCTCAAATGCACCTGCCACTGCATAAGACAAATAATCGGCACCTCTTACAAAAAATTGAACGATAAATCTATTGTAATAAAACCATCCAGTTTCCCCTATAAATAAATAAATTATTCCAATCTTTGTAATTCTTGTAAGCATCTCTTTACTTGTTATTTCTGACATACCTATCAAATGATATAAACCCAAAAATGTCATCATTAAAGTTAATAAAATTCTTACTACTGCATGAAATTGCGAATCCAATATAACTCTTGAATAAAAGTTTTTAATATAACCACCATTATCATTCACAATTTTACATTTACCAGCATATCCTGGATCGCTTTCATTTATTAGGTTGCATGTTATAAAGCAATTTGGTTGATCGTATGTGCAACCTGCACCAAATTGTGGATCGAAAATATCTGTTTTTGGATTGTAATAGGTGCATTTTGAAGACACAGTTTCTCCAATTTCTTTCACACAAGGTTCAAATCCTCCCCTAAAATTCAGTAATCCCATATTTATTCCTTCCATAACTTCCATAAAAGGATTTAGCAATCTTCTAATTGTGAAACCTTGAATTTTTGTAACCCCCCATGACAAAACATTGGTTTTTATAGCGCTATCCATATCGGTTACGGAATTTAAACTTGTGAAAACTTTTGGAGATTGTATTTTCACTGAATAACCACCATTATTATTATAATATAAGCCATGATTACAACCAACTTTTACTTTAATGCTATATGGTGGTGTAATATATGAACCCGCACTCGTCTTTGAACAGGCTGTATCGGTGGCACTAATGGGGCAAGCACTGATTGTTTCACTTACATTATTAATTGTCGAAACACATGTAATGGTTTTTAATTCATCATATGTTGCGCCTGTACAACTATAACGTGTTTCATATTCTGCTATGGTATTTAAAGGACAATCATCATTAAATGTTTCCTTTGGAGCGTATTGCAATCTATCAATAACTTTAAAATATATTCTTAAATCTTCATATTCTTTTGGTTCAACTAAATCAAAAGATGTTAGTCCATTTTTTATAGATGTTAAAATGAGTTTTTTTTCACTTATTTTGGCTTTACTTACAAGATCTCCAAATGAATCAAATTCATAATCATTTACATCGCTTAATTCTTTACCATAATTTGTATTAGGTTCCAAACCTCCTTCACTTTCTTTACTTGTGTCATATTTTACAACATATTGTTTAACACAAAAACCAGTTTCACATTGTTGACTAAAATTTTTTTTATCCCAACCTTTGTGAGCTATAAGTACAGAAAGTTGTTTTCCATTCATAAATTTATCACCTTCCATAAGTGTAATTTTGTATCTTCCAATATCCTCTGCAAATGAAGGAGAAAAATCCAAATTATCATCAATGTTTAGAGTTAAAAATTTAATTATTTTTGGTTCTTCTGTTTTTAATTCAGTTGGTGAATTATAAATAAACTTTGTATAAGTTCCATCGCTTTGTTGATATTGAGAGTCAACGGATGAGCCTTCAAGGTTTCCATATTTTGCATCTTGCGAAAATATACTATTTAATTTTTTTACACCCAATAAATCAAATGTCTTTTTATTATAATCACCCTCTCCTGTTTCACTATTTATAAAGGGATTTTTATTTTCTAAAACCTTGATGCTTCCTGTATAATTTTCTAAATCATAACATTGAGTTAAAGATACCTTATTCACCAATTCAATTGAAGCGTCCGGATTACTTTCTATATAATTTCTACATTCTATACATTTTTGTACACTCATTGGATCTTCAAAACTTTCAGGTAATGACTCAGGAGGATAAGAGCAATTGTTAGATTCCTTCTCATTATTATCCACATAAAATGATTGATTTTTGATTGTACTATCGCCTTTCAATAAAGCAATTCCCCATCCTTCATTTATTTCCACTTTATGCTCTGCTTCTCCACCGCCACCAACCTCCACTTTATAACAACCGAGCGGACAATATCTATCTACTTCTGCCTGTGAATTCATTGTGGAACAATATTGAGAATAAGGAACCCTGCAATCAACAGTTCCATCATCTTTTTTAATCTTTTGGCAAGATGAATTGAATATTGATTCTTCGGCTTCGCCTGTGCATAAAAAAGATGGTCTTTTCTCAATATGCATTATTAAACCTTCTCCTATGTTTTTTTTGATATTAAAATTATCATACTTTAAAAATTTTTCTTTTACTTCAAAACCATCTCCATTGGATCCTTCAATGCCAAACCAACTGGTTTCATCAAATCTAATGACCTGTCCTTTTCTAACAAAAAATTTGCTACTCCATGTGGTAGTGCTCACGGAACCTATTGCTGAAACTGGTATCATTAAATCATTAAACTTTGGATAATATTTATTTGAACTGCCGACAATTTCTGAGGTTGATTTTTCATAAAAATTTTCAGATTTAACAGCAAAAGTTGTTGCGGATGCATTTACATTTGGATTTAATATAGTATATTTCAAATTAAATGTTCTATTTATTGGTGGATTACCTCCACCATTGGCACCATCCTGACAAAATACTTCACTTCCATCATCAGCGGCATTACAAGTATATATTTTGTCTTTTAGAAACGATTTGATTGAAACAAATCCACTTTCTTTTATCACTATTTCATTTTGTGGCATCAACATAACAACCATACCCTCGCCACAAGGAGCTGGATGATTTTCTGTGTCAATAATTTCATTTGGCGTGCCTTTTGAAGGTATAGGTGGCACAACAAAAGTATTTGGATATAATGAAGCACCAGGAGCAGCCGTCCACTGAGGTCTATTACCTTCATCAAAACTTGGAGACACAACTTTTAAAGCTAAATTATATTGATTTTCATTTCTTACATTTACTCTACCTTCAGTTGTTTCTTTTATGGTAAAAAATGTATTTTTTCCAAATATTATTGGTTTGTTTTTTATATCATTTATATAGTGCCATTTATCATTAGCGGGAATAGTAACTTTGTAAAATCCATCAACTTCGTTGGAAGGATCAAGATCGTTTACCCCTAATGCTGCTGGCATTTTTATACCAACTTTACATTCTCCCCTTATTCCGCCATAAACTCTTACCATGATTTTTACAGGAAAAACCAACCCATTTATATCCATTTGATAATCATCATTTCCACCCTGAGTTTCATTTGTAAAAACAAAGGCTTTTGGTACTAAATAACCATTATTAAATCCAATACTTCTATCTATTTTTCCATCATCACAATTTCTACGATAAATTCCGTAATTTGCATTAAATGTTGTTGCGCAACTATAACCTTTTAGTGGCATTTTAGTCATATAATCTATAATGTCAGGCGTCAATACATATCCAGCCTTTGATTTTGACATAAAAGGATCCAACTTATACAATTCATTATTTGCCAATGCTATTCTTTGAGATTCCGTAAGTGCTGCTATAGAAAAATCATCAGGTAACTCTTCAACTCCATAATCAACTTTACAAGTGGTAGGATACCCATCATAAGGTAAGTTTTCATTCACTAAACAAGAAATTTTTGTTTTATCTAATTCCACATCTGGCCCGGTATAAGAACCTATCTCATTTACTTCGCCAATTATGGTCATACCTTGTATTTTAACGCTGGGAAGTGGTTGTAAATACATAACACCTCTTCTCAAAAATTCAATTCTTTTTTGTAAATTTGGTTGATTACCATCAATCTCACCATAATTTTTGTCAACAACTCCGTTTTTTGTTGTAATCCAATTACCAGAAAACGTCATATCAGTATTAGTTTTTATGGCAAAAATAGTATTTATAGTAGTTTTTTTATTCATATTTATGGAACCAGCAAGATACTGAACGCTTCGCTCCTTTTCTCCCAACAAATCTATTTCACCCGTTGCTTTAATATAAAATTCTCTACCAACTTCTAAAATTAAATCTGCCGGCTTCCATTCAGGTTCATAAACATCTTCCGACACTGGATTTGATGCTTTATGTTTTGTTTCACATGTGGATATGCAGTCCTCAAGTCCTTCCGCATAAAAGGCGGTCAATAATTTTTTATAATCCGTTCCACACTGACTTTCATTATTCAAAGTAAAATATTTTTCCATAAAACCTTTTGTGATATTTTGTGATTTTAAGGCTTCTTTTACTTTTGCATAACCAGAAGTTCCCTCGTTAAATGTTATAGTACAATCTATATCTGGATTTCTAATACTCCTTGCGCCACTCGCATCTCTTAAACATCTTTCAATTTCATAATCCCCGTTTCCATCGGATGTATCAGTTTCTTCCCATTTACATAAAGTTTTTTGTGATTCTATTGCCATTGTATGTACGTCAAACTCCCCAAAATCATTTGCATCAATGCAATTAGCACCTTCGCAACTGACAAGTAAGGTAATCAATAATAACGAACAAAAAAACTTTTTAAAAAACATAAAATAATTCTTACACTTGATATATAGTAATACATTTTTTTAAAAAAAACAAATAAATATTTTTCAATTAAGTCATTAATTGAAATGATGAATATCAAATATGAATACAACAATTGTAATCACTTTAATGTTGATACATTTTACTTTAATAACAAAAAAGAGTTATCGCTAACTCTTTTTTTTGTATTTAAGTTAAAAATTATTTATCCAAAGTAATTATAAAACTCGGTCCCATAGTGCTTGTCAAATAAACATCTTTAATGTATTTTCCCTTTACACCTTCGGGTTTCGCTTCCTTCAAAGCAGAGATTACTGCCTTGATATTTGCCAATAAATCATCAGTGGTGAAGTTAATTTTTCCAACTCCAACATGTACGATACCAAACCTATCATTTTTAAAATTAACTTTACCTTTTGTTATCTCTTTCACAACTTTTCCTACTTCCGTTGTGATGTTGCCATTTTTAGGGTTAGGCATTAAGCCTCTTGGACCTAAAATTTTTGCCAACTTACCCATTTTTTTCATTGAATCTGGCGTAGCCACAATATAGTCAAAACCCAACCAGCCACCTTCAATTTTTGTCACTAAATCAGTAAAACCTGCCTCAGAAGCACCTGCTTCTTTTGCTTCTTTTACTAAAGAATCGTCTTCTGTCAAAACAATTACTTTAACCTGTTTACCTGTACCAGATGGTAAAGATATTGAACCCCTTATATTTTGTGACGTTTGTTTTGGGTCAATAGTCAAGTTAATCGCAACATCAACGTTTTCAACGAATTTTCGTTGTTTTTCTTGACATGCTTTTTTTAGTAGTTCAATCGCTTCATTTGCTTTAATCGTTTTATCCGCTTCTACTTTTTTATTTAAAACCATTTTAATCTCCTAATTATTCAACAACTTCTAAACCCATTGATGTGGCCGAACCTACAATCATACTCGCTGCTTGCTCTATTGTATCGGCATTCATATCAACCATTTTCTTCTCTGCAATTTCTTTAATTTGCTTATTGGTAATTTTACCAATAATTTCTTTTCCTACAGCAGAAGAACCTTTTTTAATTCCTGTTACCTGTTGTATTAAATAAGTTACTGGTGGTTGTTTAGTTTCAAAAGTAAAACTTTTATCCTTATAAACCGTAATTATTGTAGGAATTGGAGTTCCCGCAGGATAATCAAACTTTCTTTCGTTAAATTGCTTACAAAATTCCATAATATTTACACCTTTTTGTCCTAATGCTGGACCTATAGGTGGTGCAGGATTCGCTTTGGTTGATGGAACTTGTAATTTAATCAATCCAATTACCTCTTTTTTATTATCTTTTGCCATTTTTCACTCCTTTAAATTAAACCTTTTCAACCTTACTAGTTTCAATCTCAACATCATTTTGTCTACTAAAAATAGAAATTGATACTTTTAAAATTTTCTTTTCCAAATCTATCGCTTCCACTATACCAGTGAATGATTCGAATGATCCTTCTGTGATTTTCACGGAATCACCAATTGAATAAGCATTCTCCTCGGCACTTCCATCATCTTGTTCTACTTTTCTTCTGATTGTTTCAACCTCAGCATCAGAAACGATTTTTGGTTTCCCTTCATATCCAAGAAAATCCAATGCTCTATTCAAGTTTTTAATTGCAATTCTTGCGTCATTTTCCATTTCCATATTGATAAACACATAACATGGAAATAATTTTTGCAATAAATCGTGCTTTTTACCTCTTATAGTTCTCACAACTTTTTTCTCTGGAATAAATGTATCTTTTATCACCGAATATGTTTTTGCAAGTGCTTTTATCTCTTCTTCAACATTTTTTTCTTGTCCCGCAATAACATTTAATATATACCAATTTGCCATTTTTACATCCCAAAAATTATTTTAATAACATAAGAAATTAAAAAGTCAGTGAGCCACACTATACATGCTGCAATAAAAATTATAATTCCAATAGAAATTGTAGTTTTTGTCACATCTTGACTTGTTGGAAATTCTATATTTCTATATTCATTTCTAACATCTACAATATAATTTTTTATCTTTCTTAATTCTAACATTTTTATTTCTCTTTATTTTATTGGCAGGGGCAGTAGGAATCGAACTTACATAAGCGGTTTTGGAGACCGATATTCTACCATTGAACTATGCCCCTACTATAAATAATCAAAAACCAATGGAAGTTAGTTTAATCCAACTTCCTTTAATTTACAACTATTTTATAATTTTTGACACTACACCAGCACCGATTGTTCTTCCACCTTCTCTAATGGCGAACTTCAATCCTTCTTCCATCGCAATTGGTGAAATCAATTCAACGGTGATTTTAGTGTTATCACCAGGCATAACCATTTTTATATCAGCGCCCAAAGTAACAGTTCCAGTTACATCCGTAGTTCTAAAATAAAATTGTGGTCTGTAATTGTTGAAAAATGCCGTATGTCGTCCACCTTCTTCTTTTGTAAGCACATAAATTTCTGCTTCAAAATTAGCATGTGGAGTTATTGTTCCTGGTTTACAAAGCACTTGTCCTCTTTCAACTTCTTCTCTCTTTGTTCCTCTCAATAATACACCAACATTATCACCGGCTTGCCCTTGGTCAAGCAATTTTCTAAACATTTCTACACCAGTACAAGTAGTTTTTATTGTTGGTTTCAAGCCCACAATTTCAATTTCCTCGTTAACTTTTACTATACCTCTTTCAACACGACCTGTAACAACTGTTCCTCTACCTGAAATTGAAAATACATCTTCAATTGGCATTAAGAATGGTTTATCAAGTGTTCTTGTTGGGTCAGGAATGTAAGAATCTACTGCATCCAATAATGCTTCAATTGATTTGTATCCCAAATCACCTTTATCACCTTCAAGTGCTTTTAAAGCAGATCCTCTAATGATTGGTGTTACGTCACCAGGAAATTTGTAAGAAGTCAATAACTCTCTAACTTCCATTTCAACTAAATCTAACAATTCTTTATCGTCAACCATGTCGCATTTATTTAAGAAAACTACGATATATGGTACACCAACTTGTTGTGCTAATAAAATGTGTTCTCTTGTTTGAGGCATTGGACCATCAGCGGCAGAAACAACTAAAATCGCACCATCCATTTGTGCAGCACCCGTAATCATGTTTTTTATATAATCGGCATGTCCAGGACAGTCAACGTGAGCATAATGTCTTTTTGCTGTTTGATATTCAACGTGAGCCGTAGTAATTGTAATACCTCTTGCTTTCTCTTCTGGTGCTTTATCAATTTGGTCATATGCCTGAAATTCAGCACCCCCTTTTTCTGCAAGAACTTTCGTAATCGCAGCAGTTAATGTAGTCTTACCATGGTCAACATGTCCTATCGTTCCAATATTCACATGAACTTTTGACCTATCAAAATTTTCTTTTGCCATATTTTTCTCTTTAATTTATAATTACTAAATGGAGCGGGTGATGGGAATCGAACCCACGTGATCAGCTTGGAAGGCTGGAGCTCTACCATTGAGCTACACCCGCTTCTATAAAGTTTATACACTATCTCCTACACAATTGATGAGTAGTTCGACAAATATACATTTCATATAATATACATTATTTTTTAATTGTCAAAAAATAATTCAATAATTATTTAAATAAGAAAATTACTTATAATATTTGCACCTTAATAGGTTTCCATTATTCCAATTTCGCTATCTAATACTTTTTTTGCAAATTTTTTTGCCCCTTCCAATGAATGACTTTTATAATTTCCGCATTCTATTTCAGTGGCTCCCGGTATTTCAATTGTTTCTAATACTTTTTTTAATCCCCAAATAAAATATTCCTTAAATTCTGTTAAATTTATTTCATCAAATAAAGATATATAAAATCCAGTTTGACAACCCATGGGAGATAAATCTATGATATTGTATTTTTTACCTTCTCTTAAATATGTTGCCAACAAATGTTCCAAAGTATGTGCTGACGGCATATCCAAAAATTCCTTATTTGGTTGTGTAAATCGCAAATCCAATTTTGTGATTATATCTTTACCACTTGGTGTTTTTATTACATCCGCCAATCTTATAAAAGGTGCTTTGACCTTTGTGTGGTCTAAATTAAAACTTTTTACTATATGTTTTACCATAAATCTCCTTTTTTTAATAAAAAATCATATCTTTTGCAAGATATGACAACAAAAAACAAAATCATACCCGCCTATATCATTGCTTATCACAACACATACAAACAGAAATTATTTTTTTACTAAACATGTTTATATTATAACATGTAAAATATATATTTGTCAAATAATTTTGACTTATGTTAAAAACAAATCATAATTCAAACATGACAAATAAATATGATGTTATAATATTAGGTTCGGGACCTGCTGGTAATACATCAGCAATATATTTAGCAAGAGATAATTTAAAAGTAGCCCTCTTTACAGGTGGAGAAATTGGAGGGCAACTTATAACTACAACTGAAGTTGAAAATTATCCAGGGTTTGTAAATGGTATACTTGGTGCCGATTTAATGTCAAATATTATGCAACAAACACAACGATTAGGTGCAGAGATTTTTTATGAAAAAATTGTAAGTATAAATTTTAATGAACGACCCTTTAAATGTAAAACGGAAAATAATGAAATTTATGAGGCAAATTATATAGTTATTGCCACTGGTGCAGAGGCAAAATATTTAAATATAGCAAGTGAAACAAAATTTAAAGGTCGTGGAGTTTCAGCATGTGCGGTTTGTGATGGAAATTTCCATAAAGGAAAAGATGTTGCTGTGGTTGGCGGCGGTAATTCAGCGGGCACTGAAACTTTACATTTATCACATTTATGTAGTAAAGTGTATTTAATACATAGACGAAATGAGTTTAGAATGGGCGACAAAATGTTGGAAAAAATTAAGAATACGAAGAATATAGAAATTGTTGGTGAAAATGTAGTAGAGGAAATAATTGGCGACACAAAAGTTAGTGGTATCAAAATTAAAAATATAAAAAACAATGAAACAAAACAAATCGATTTAAGTGGTGTATTTATATCAATTGGAAGGGAACCTGGAACAAAAATTTTCAAAAACACTTATCTACAATTGGATGAAAATGATTATATTGTAACACAACCTGATGGTGCAAAAACCAATATTAATGGAGTATATGCTGTGGGTGATGTGGTAAATAAAAAATTTAAACAGGGGGTAATTGCTGCTGGATATGGTGCGATTGCAGCAATGGAAATTGAAAAAGATATGCAAAAATAAGAAGATTAATTAAATATTTGATTTTACATTTTAAATATTCAATAATCTTTTATGACTCTTTTAAATAAATTAAATGATATAGTTAACAAGTATAATGACTTGGGGCAAAAACTACAACAGGAAGGAATTACTGGTGAAGAAATAGTAAAATACTCAAAAGAACAATCAAATTTGAGTGATTTGGTGAAAAAAATTATAGAATTTCAAAAAGCCAATAAATCTCTTACTGATGATGAGGAAATGATAAAGATTGGTGGTTTGGATAATGAAATGAAACAAGTGGTTGAAGATGAAATTGGTGAATTAAGAGCAAAAGTTCCATTGTTAAGAAGAGGAATTGAAATTATGTTACTTTCAAAGGATGAGGATGATGAAAAAAACGCAATCATTGAAATTAGAGCGGGAACGGGAGGTGAAGAGGCCTCACTTTTTGGTGCCGTATTATTAAGAATGTATCAAAGATATGCAGAAAAACAAGGATGGAAATTTGAAATAATTGCACTTGCCGAAACAGATTTAGGTGGTGTAAAAGATGCCACATTTTCAATAAAAGGACAAAATGTTTTTAAAAAATTAAAATACGAATCAGGTGCTCACAGGGTTCAAAGAGTGCCAGAAACAGAGCAAAAGGGTAGAGTTCATACATCAGCAACAACGGTTGCTGTACTTCCGGAAGTTGAAGATGTGGATATAAGGATTGAAGAAAAAGATTTGAGGGTTGATATTTTTAGAGGTAGTGGACCAGGAGGGCAATGCGTAAATACTACAGATAGTGCCGTAAGGGTAACACATTTACCAACAGGTATTGTGGTTCAACAGCAGGATGAAAGAAGTCAACATAAAAATATGGAAAAAGCAATGAAAGTTTTAAGAGCAAGGTTGTATGACATTGAAAGAAGCAAAAAAGATAAGGCAAGGTCTGCAGATAGAAAGGAACAAATTGGAAGCGGTGATAGAAGTGAAAAGATTAGAACCTATAATTATCCACAGGGCAGAGTAACCGATCATAGGATAAACTTAACATTATATAAAATTGACCAAATTACAAATGAAGGTGATTTGGATGAAATTATTGACGGATTAATAGCCGACGAAGAAGTTAGAAAATTAGCGAATGCAAATGTTTGACCTTTTATAAATATATTTTATTTTCCCACTCCATACAATTTTTCATCCACACTAATCGTCTTACCGTACAATTTTAAACTTTCTTTCTCTTTTTTTTCAATTTCACCCATACTATTTATAACTTGATATCCATTCTCATTAAATGCATAAATTTTACTATTTGCAAACATTAAACTTTTAAACTTCTTTTTATCTTCAAGTTTTTTGAACCAAATGACTTTACCATTTTTATTATTTAAGGCAAATATTGTGTTATTAGTATCCAGCAAATAAATCGTATTATTGTTGACCAAAATATTTGCAATGGTTGAAATTTCTTTTTCCCATAATACTTTTATATTTTTTAAATTAAATGCTATTGTATTCCCACTGCTTGCCGAAGCATATAAAACATCATTTTTTATAATTGGTGTGCTATCCGTATCAGTTAAATCAAACAGCGAATTAAAAAAACCCTTGTAAGATAGTTTAATGTTTAAAATCATTTGCCCCGTCGTACGATTTATCAAGATTAAATCACCGGTGGAATAACCGCTTATCACATAATCATTATAAACCACTGGATTGGCAACTCCTAATATTTTTGATGTAGAATTGTTGCCATAATGTATCCATTTGATTTGTCCATTCTTTGCGTTTAAACAAAAAGTTTTATTATTGTTTGTAATAAAATACAAACTGTCTCCATCAATTACGGGTGCGGAAATTGGTATAACATTTAATTCCTTGCTCCATTTTACATGTCCGTCTTTTTCAAATGCGACAACCAAATTTTTACCAGTTGTTAAATAAAAAGTATCCTTGTCATAAGACAATTTTGCAAATTTTATATCATCAGCAATCTTATATTTCCCATTCAATTTTCCATTTTTATCCACATAATACAAAGTTTTATCCACATAAACTATGTTGGAAAAATATTTATCTTGCAACTCAAAATCAACTTTAAAATTTTCAATATTCACATTTAAATTTGAGCCATCGCCATAATATGAAGTATAGGTTTCTAATTTGCCATTAACTTCTATTTTTTCTTTGCTTTCTATTACAAATTTATCATTTTCTTTAAAAATCTGTATTCTCTCACCCACTATCTCTTTTTTTGATTTACAAGACAACAATATTAAAAAAACAAATAAATATTTTTTCATCACATATTTTCCAATTCATCAATCATTTGTATTAAAACATCAACTCCTTTTTGCCAAAATAAAGGATCTTTTGGATTTAATCCAAGTGGCTTTAATAACTCCGTGTATCGTTTTGAACCACCGGCACTTAACAATGTAATATATTTATCTTGAAATCCATTTGGGTTTTCTTGATAGATTTTATACAAAGAATTCACCAAACAATCACCAAAAGCATAGCTGTAAACATAAAATGGGCTATGTATAAAGTGCGGTATATAGGTCCAGTAATATTTATATTCCTCACCCCATTCGAAATTATCAGCACCTAAACTTTCTTTTTGCACATCTAACCAAATTTCGTTTATTTTTTCTAACGGAATTTCTCCTTTTTTTCTTTCATCGTGAATTCTTATTTCAAATTCTAAAAATGCTGTTTGCCTTACAACGGTATTTAACATATCCTCAATTTTACCAGATAAAATTGCTTTTTTATTTTTGCCAGTTGCATTGGCTAATAATTTTCTAAATGTCAATTGTTCACCAAAAACACTTGCAGTTTCCGCCAAAGTCAATGGTGTTTGACTCATAAAAAATCCCTGTTTGTCCGCCAAACTTTGATGTATTCCATGTCCCAATTCATGGGCCAATGTCATAACATCTCTTGTTCTGCCAGTATAATTTAACAAAATATACGGATGAACCTTTGGAGTTGTTGGAGACATGAATCCGCCACCCCTTTTCCCTTGTCTTGTTGGCACATCTATCCAGTTATTGTCGAAAAATTTATCTCCAATTTCCCTCATTTTTGGTGAAAAATCATTGTATGCCTCTCTAACAATTTCTTTTGCTTCTTCCCAAGTATATAACTTGTCATCAGAGAATGGAAGTGGGGCATTTCTGTCACTGTAATGTAATTTTTCTTTTTTAAATTGTTTTGCCTTCCATTTATAGTATCTATGAGCAGTTTTTTCATAGTTTGCTCTTACGGTTTGTCTTAAATTTTCCACCACATCATCTTCAATTAAATTACTCAAATTTCTTGAGGAAATCGGTGTTTTAAACTTTCTCCATGTATCATTTATTTCTTTATCTTTCGCCAATGTATTTGTGATATATGCGAAAAGTTTCGCATTTTTACCCAAAGTTTCACCAAATATTTTTGAAGTATCACGTCTTACATTGTTATTTCCACCATTCATCATTTCAAGCATTTTTGCTTCGTTGTATTTTTCATCTTTATATGTAAATTCCATATTATCAATTGTTTCATCAAAAAGCCTGCTCCAAGCATTTCTACCACTTACACTTTTTTCAAGCAACAATTTTTCCAAGTTTTCTTCAAGTTGATAAGGTTTCATAACTCGCATATCTTCTACAACTTGTTTATAATATGCTAAACTTTTACTTTCTTTGTAAAATTGATCTAACTTTTTTTGTTCTAATTTATTGATTTCCAATGTATAAAATACTAATTCACTTTCAAGTTTTGTTAATTTTTCCACAATACTTTGATAAAATTTTACACTTTCATCAACGGATAAATTTTCCGCATATTTCAAATATGCGTAGCTACTCAATTTTGATTCCATCTCTTGTATAACCTCAAATTCCTCCAATGATTTATACAATTCGTTTGCAGGTAATTTTTTTACATTATTTTTATAAACAGATTTAAATGTAGCAATTTTTTTAGTCAAAAGGATTAAATCACTATTTATTTTTTCATCATCCACCGACAAATACAGGTCATCCAAATTCCAAGATGGCATATGGTTTAAGTTGTCAGTATTTTTTTTAATTGTCATATAATCTCCTATATTTGAATATATTTTGTCAATCACATAAAAGAGCAGTAACAGGCCAATAACTACAATAAAAACATATCTCATCCTAAAACCTTTTTTCTGGTAAAACATAATTACAAAATAACCATATTATTAATAATATTAATATTTTATATTATTATATTTTAATAAATCAAAAAATTATTTTTAATTATGGTGAATTAATTTGACTTATTGTGTAATATATATTATAATAAGTACGTCTTTATGACTATGATGATAAACGTTATATATAATAAATGATATGGACCCGAGGGCGGAACTCGGCATCTCCACCATTTTTAAGGGGATGATTAGCTTAGACATACATCGAAAAATATGATTTTGTCCGGCAAGATACAACCGTAATAGTTCAAAACATAAATGCTGAAGATAATTCAGACCTTGCTTTAGCTGCATAACCTTCGGGTTAATCTCAATAGAGATTTTGTTATTGCAAGAATGGTCTTGAGTGAACCATTTTAAAGAATCACTCTATTTTATTTTTAGTTGAATTGTATAAGTAAAAAATACTAAAGTTGAATAGAAAAAACAAAATTATTTGACTTAAACAATCAAAATCATACAATAACAACAATATGAAGAATTTATATATTTTTGACTTTGATGGCACTATTGCAGATACAAAAACAATCGTAAAAAGAGGAATTATCGAATATTCTAAAAATAATTCTTTGCCAACACCAAATGTAGATTTAGTTTGCTATGGCTATTCTAATCCAGATTTATATGACTTTGGTTGGAATGTAGAAAAGGACAAACAAAGAGAAATAATGGATAAAGCATTTATTTTTATTACAAATAAAATTAAAAATATGGAATATGTGCCAAATTTATTTGACAAAACAAAAGAAACCATTGAAAAGTTATATAACGATGGAAATACATTGGCGATTTGCACTTCAAGGGAAAAAAATTCCACTATGCAAATTTTAAAACACTATGATTTAGAAAAATATTTTACAACATTTAAAACAAGGGATGATGTGAAATTAAGGAACAAAAATCCAAAGCCTGCTCCTGATTTGATTTTGGAAATTTTGGAAGAATTGAATTTTGATAAGAATAATTCTTACATAATTGGAGACACAGATGCTGATATAGATGGTGGTAAAAATGCTGGCATCAAAACAATTGGTGTGTCATGGGGATATTACACCAAAGAAGATATGGAAAAAACAAAACCTGGCCATATTATCGATAGTTTTGAAGAACTGATTGGCATATAAAATGGCTCCACAAGCAGGGATCGGACCTGCGACCAATAGATTAACAGTCTACTGCTCTACCACTGAGCTATTGTGGAAGCTCTTTTCACATTCTAAAATATTAAAAATAAAAAGCAAATAAATTTATCACACTATTTTTATATTTCTTTCAATCGTTTTTTTTCCCTATAATCGTTTCCATCACATCCTTAATGTTCCACAAATTTTCTAATAATATACAATTTTATTTTTATCATTATTTACAATCCCTCAATATATGGGACAACATTCAGGATTGGTGCTATGTTTTCAATAATTTTCGACACAATGGGAGCAGTTACATTACTTGCTGCAATATCAATGTTTTTTTTGTAATTATTATCTTGCGGATTTTCAACCATCACATACACCACATAATGCGGATTATTCATGGGAAAAATTCCCACAAAATTTGCCATAATTTGTCCTTCCAAATATTCCCCACCTCTACCTAACAGCCTTGCAGAACCAGTTTTTCCACCAACAGAATAACCGAGTGTATTTGCTCTAAATCCAGTTCCATTTTGCACTACATCTCTTAAATAGTTTTGCATTATTTTTGAAGTTTTTTGACTAATGATTTCAACTTTTTCATATTTTTCACTCGTCACAAACTTTGGAATATTCATAATTCCTTCATTCACAATTCCACTTACACCCATAATTATATGCAACGGACTAACTGCCATTCCATATCCATATGATGTTGTAATAGTGTTTGATTTCCGCCAAGTCCTTGGATAAAGTGGCATTGCCAATGATGGATATTTTACTGGCAATTTATCAAAAAATCCTATTTTTTTATAAAATTGCTTCATATTATCTGCACCACCTTTTAAACCAATAAGAGCGGCACCAATGTTTGAAGATTTTTGTAAAATTTCTTTTGCATTTATCATTTTTTTGCTATAATAATCCTGTTTTATTATATATTTTCCAATATCAATTTTACTTGAAGAATCAAATTGCTCATTTTCCGTAATTATGTTTCCATCAAGTGCCATAGCAATTGTAAATATTTTAAATATAGAGCCCATTTCAAATGCTCCAAAGGTCACTTTATTATACATAACATCCCTTTTTACATCATTTAATTGATTTGGATTAAAGTCTGGCAAGTTCACTAATGCCAAAACATTTCCAGTTTTTACTTCTGCCACAATGCCAATTATTGACTTTGCCTTATATTTTTCCATACCTTTCAATAATTGCTTCCTTAAAATTGCTTGTATCCTACTATCAAAAGTGAGTTTTAATGGTGGATTATCCTTATTGTCAAGATAATCGTTATATTGTAATTCAAGGCCTTCAATTCCATGTTTATCGCTATTTGTAAAACCTATTATATGGGAAAACAATTCTTGATGTGGGTATATTCTTACTAAACTTTCCATAAATTCAAAGCCAAAAATAGTTTTTTTGATTTCATTTTTTTGACTTTCTGTTATGCCATTTTTAATCAAAATTAACTTTGATTTATGGTTTGTAATTTTTTTTAACAAAGTTTCTTTATTTAAAAATGGAAAAATTTTAACTATAATATCAATTGTAGATTCATTGTTTGTTATTAAATCTTTATTTAAATAAAAATCATACAATTTAATATTAGTTGCCAAAATAACATCATTTTTATCAACTATATCAACTCTAATTGCATCCCTTGATATAATATTTGTATTTGTAAAAATATATTCTTGTTCCATATTATTTTTTTTATAAAAACACGATAAATAAAAAATTCTCCCCACATACACAAAGAGCAAAAAAATAACGCATAAAACAAGAAAAAATAACCTATTTCTTGAATATGTATAATCAGTTTTGTTAATTGAATATCTTTTCATATTTATATTATATAAAATAATTTGTCACTTTGCAAGTAGTAAAAAAATATTTATTTTTTATACTTCCCTCATTTGTGATAATGTGTAATAATATTTTTGTAACAATTTTAATTTTATGGAGACTTTATGGAAATTAACGACAAGTTAGAGAAAATCGGTAATGCATGGGAGCATTACAAACAAGTAAATGATGAAAGATTAAAACAAATTGAGAAAAAGGGAGGTGCTGATGTATTATTGCTTGATGAATTGTCAAAAATAAACAATACTCTTGAAGAGCAAAAGTTAAAGATTGAGAAACTTGAAATATCAAATTCAAGACCAAGTTTTGAGAGCAAATGTGAATCAAGAGAAAATGTGGAATATAAAACCGCATTAGATAATTACATCAAAAAAGGTGTAGATGCTCCACTTATGAATCTAGAAAGGAAATTTGATTTAACAACTGCAATATCTGGTTCCTATGGTGGATATTTATTGAGTCCAAATATGTCAAAAATTATAGCAGGAGAGTTAGAGAATTCTTGCTTTATGAGAAGAATTTGTTCTGTACAGAATGTAGGTTCTTCGGCATTAGAAATTGTGGATGATGTAAATTTTTCTGCTGCATGGGTTGGAGAAATTGAAAATAGAATGGAAACAAGTGGTTCCACCATATCAAAAACAACAATTAAAGCACAAGAATTGGTGGCTCAACCAAAGGTGTCGCAAAAATTATTGGATGATGGCTTTATTAACATTGAAAATTACATTGCTGATAGATTGGCTGAACAATTTTTGCAAAGAGAGGAAGAAGCATTTTTGAATGGTGGGGGCGATGGTGTCAACCAACCAACTGGTATTTTAACAAGACCAATAGAGGAAATAATCTCAAATTCCGCAACTGATTTTAATCAAGAAAATGTAATAAACCTATATTATTCGTTAAATCAAAAATATGTAAGTGGTGCCAGTTTTGTTATGACAAGAGAAACTGTTTCAAAAGTTAGGATGTTGAAGGATAGTGTGAGTGGTAATTATTTGTGGCAACCTGCTTTGCTTGGAGGTAAGGACGATACAATACTTGGTTCCCCAGTGTATCAAACATCATATATGTTGGCATTGAATACTGGTATTCCTGCGATATTATTTGGAAATTTCAAATATTATCAAATAGTTGATAGGGAAGATATAAGAATTTTACGAGATCCGTATACAGCGAAACCATACATTAAATTTTATGCCACGAAAAGAGTTGGAGGCGATGTGATAAGGGAAGATGCTTTTGTTATGTTAAAATGTGGTGAATAGTTTTATTGTAGTGTTTTTTAATTATGCTAAATAAATTTGCTTTTTTTTGTTTAATTTGTTATACAAAGTTTAATGAACGACACTACTAATATTCTTGCTGATTTTTCGAATAAAGTTAATAAGAAAAAACTTGGTGAAAAGATAGTGGAGGAGAAATTTGAAGACGATATAACGGATCAACAGAGGGCAGTAAATATGGATCAAGGTTCTGCCGACAATAAAGAGGCCGCTAAAGCATTGGCAAAATTGAGAATTATTTTGAATTTTTTAATGATGTTACCGATTCTTGTTTGTTGCGTAACCATTCTTGCGTATCTTATGATGAATATTTTTCCATCTATTTTGTTTTTTTTAAAAAAAATACTAATTTCAGGACTTTAATGTTGCATATTATTTCAACTCCAATTGGCAATTATAATGACATTACTTTAAGGGCATTAGAGATTTTAAAAGGTATAGATTATCTTTTTTGTGAAGATACAAGAGTTACTGACAAATTATTGCAACATTTTGAAATAAAAAAATCTTTGCATGTTTACAATGATTTTTCGAATGAAAATGAGCGAAATGGAATTATAAAATTATTAAAAGAAGGCAAAAACGTAGGACTTGTCAGTGATGCAGGAACGCCTTTAATCAGCGATCCTGGTTATAAATTGGTGGCCGAATGTCATAAAAACAATATTAAAGTTGTTGCTATTTGTGGGGCAAGCGCGGTTTTAACTTCATTGGTTATGAGTGGAATGCCAACAGATAAATTTTTATTTTGGGGATTTTTAGAAAACAAAAAAGATTTACAGAAATTAAGGTATAAAACTGAAACTATAATTTTATATGAAAGTCCCGCAAGAATTTTATTTACTTTGCATGATATTTTTGAAAATTTAGGGAACATTGAAATTTGTGTATGTCGCGAGATTACAAAAATGTATGAAGAGATAAAAAATGGAAAGGTTAGTGAAGTTTTGAAATATTACAATGAAAATAAAGATAAAGTTAGGGGTGAATTTGTTATTTTGTTAAAAAACAATGAGAGTGAGGTTAGTTTTGATAAAGAAAAAATAAATCTTGTAAACGATAATTTAAAAGGAATTATGAGGGTAAAAGATATTAGTGATTTTATAGTTAAAATGGGATTTGCCAACAATAAAAAAGAGGTTTATGAATATTTGAGTAAATAGCCATTTTAATATTTTTATATTCCTTTAATCATACTTCTATCCCTATTCTTCTTTGGTTATTCCTATCCTTATCACTTTCATTATCACACTTTCTAATATTATATCCATTATAGATGACGAGTTTATCTTTCACTAATATTATTATTATTAAATAAATAAAAATAATATTAATAATTAATCAAATAAACTTGCTTTTTTTTTGTGATAATATTGATTATGTTTAATAAATTATAGGAAATAATTATGACAGAGCCTGCAGATGAAACAACAAGGGACTTGACATCAAGTGATGGAAAACTTAAACTTATACCCTTTAGGGCATTTTTAGAAATTCTTAATGAAAAAAATGCCAAGGGTGAAGAACTAACTGATAATGAAATTGGAGTTCTCAATGGTTTACGAGGTGGAAGATACAGAGATTCTTTTCAATTTAATCTTTTTGTTCAAGTGGGATCTGATGGTGCAATAGCAGGTGCTGCTCCTGAAATAATAGAGGAAAAAGGTAGGATTGATGCTATTAATAAAGAATTTGTAGCAAAAGCAAAAACAGTTTTTAGGAATGTAGTGGCATTCGCTAAATATGGCGAGCCATCAGACGGACAACCTGCGGCAGATGAGGTGTTGGAAGGCAAAATTGTTTTTGATTTAAGAGCGCTGGAGGTTTTTGACAAAATAGTAGATTATACTTTCATAAAATTATTGGATGGATTGGATTCTAATGTTTTAGAAAAAAGTGAAAAACTTGAAGAGATTAGCAAAGAAGTTGCGCAAGAAATGACTGCTATAAAGGAAATAAATGTAAACCCAGTATTAAGATTGGAAACCTTAAAACGACTTAGAAATTTTACTAAAACCGCAGATGGAACAACCGCTAGAGATGAAGGAGACGGTGACGATGACGACAAAGATGACGGGGAGATGAGTGTCAAAAAAGACATAGTTAGTGAATTCCGTCTAAAGTATATCCAATTTAACAAGGGGGCTATTGGAGTTAAAGAAATTATCAATTATGCAAAAAAAGTTGCGAAAAATGACGATTATAGTGGTGATAAGGATTGGATTCATCAGGTAATTGCAAATATTGAGGGGGGAAGAGATGTATCTGTGTGTATCAAGGCTTTATGTTTAGGTGGTGATGGTATTGATAGTATTAAACCTTTCGATGGTATTCAACCCGATAAGCTTTTACCACGAAACGACCATAGAGCAACATTAGCAGCAAGAATAACAGCATCTTCGTCCACCACCACCATCACCCCCAGATGAGAAGTTGTTTGTGATTTGACAAAGCCTTGTATTATAGTAATACAGGGTTTTGTTTATTAAGTGAGTTTTGTTTTTAAAACAATCAATAATTAATATATGCAACACATATCCAACATATACATTATAATCATGTTTATATTATATATCATAACTGTAAAGTATGGAAGTATATAAAAAAAAATAAATTTTATTTTAATTGTGTTTTTAATTGAGTGAGTGTGTCTTTGTTCATTGCAGTTACTCTAACTTTTTTGGGAGGAGGAGATATCAAAGAGATGGGAGGTGCTATCAAAAATGGATGGTGATTAGATAATTAATTAACCTTTCTTATTTTTTGCATTTTCCTTTGCTTGTGCCTCTGCAACGCTGGCCCAAAAACTTTTGCTATCATCTTTCAATGACGCATTCTTAGCCTTATCAAACACCTCTGTAATTTTGCCACCCAACAATAAACTACTCCAAAAGCCCACCGGTTTTGCAAATCCAACAATAGATTCTTCCGCCTTTTTAACCACAAGTTTTTCATTCAATATCGTGGCCACATCCCTTGTATTTCTTCTCTTCTTTATCCTTTTTGCTCTGTTTATAATGTGCAAATATGCCAATAAATGTATTATTAAAAGAATAAAGGCTCTTATCACAAACAAAACACATAAAACCACAAGAAGAATAAACAATATTAAAGAAAAATGTTTTTCTATTATTCTAATTATTCTCATGATTATTCGCCTAATAGATTGTCAATTACTGGTTTTACTGTTGTATTTGCCACCCTCTTTGCTTCAATTAAGATACAAAGTTTTTCAAAACACTTGTCCAAATTGTCGTTTACAATGATATAATCATATTCATTGTAATGAGTGATTGTATTTTTTGCGTCTGCCATTCTTTTATCAATAATCTCTTGACTATCAGTGCCGCGACCTTCCAACCTTTGTCTTAATTCTTTAATTGAAGGTGGTAAAACAAAAATTCGTATTACCTGTGCTTTATTGGTTAATTGCTTTGATACAAGCAAATTACCTTGCCAGTCTATATCAAGCAATACATCTTCATTATTAATCCATCTATTTTCAACTTCACTTTTTAATGTTCCATAACTTTTTCCATATACACCGGCATATTCTAAAAATTCATTATTTGTAACTTTTTTATCAAATTCTTCTTGTGTTATAAAATGATAATGGAAGCCATGCTTTTCGCCTTCTCTTGGTGACCTTGTGGTTGCAGAAGTTGATAATTTAATATTATTATATTTCTCCAACAACTTTTTAGTTAAAGTTGATTTACCTGTTCCAGACGGGGAAGAAAGCACGATGACAAAGTGTTCATAAGACATATTAACTCCTATTTTTTCAAATATTATCACAAAAATTTAAAAAGTAAAGTAAATAATTTAGTGCTTGCTTTTTTATTTTATTCATATACACTTTAAGAAATTATTATCGAATATTGAAATGAATGAAAAATTAAAGAGTGTTATTGTAAAATCTTTGCTTATTTTTTTAAGTGCAAGTTTTATTTTGTTTGGTATTATAAATTATTTTAATGGAATAAGTGATACTAATCTTATTAAGGTCAATAAAAAACAGATTAGTTTAAATACTTTTTTAACTTTTTTAAACAATAAAAGAACCCAACTTATGCAGCAAAATATTATTGATGATTTGTCGATTTTTGATTCGCAAGAATTTATTGCTTTGGCATTAAGGGAGTTTATAAATGAAAATTTATTTGAATTGCAAGTTGAAAAATTAAATTTAAAATCTCCAAAAGAAATAATGTTTAGAGACATTTATGTAAACAAAAATTTTGCCAATAATAATGGAAAATTTGATAAAGATATATTTAAAACAAATATTTCTCAAATTGGATATAGTGAAAAAATGTATTTGGATATTTTAAGTGTTGCGAATGGTAGAGAAATTTTGGGACAAATAATAATGACATCAAATCTTGCAAACAATAAACTTACAAAAGATTTATTAGAGGATGAAAATAAATATTACATTGTAAACGTCTACACGATTGATGTGAAAAATGCTGGTGGAAAAGGTAAAATTATTACTGATGAAGACATAAAAGAATATTATTTATCCAACAGATTTGATATGCCGAAAGAAATGGAAATTTCATACATTGAAATCAATTTAGATAAATCAAATACTACAGCAACAGAGTTGGAAGATTTAATCTTGGCTTCAAAAAATTTGGATGAAATTGCAAAAGAATTTGGTTTAAAAAAGCAAATTACAAAAACAAAACCAGATGACGTAAGTAATGAGTTTATGCAATATGAGGAGGGAACCTTTTCGGATTTGGTACATAAAGAAAAAAATGATTACAAAATTTATTACATAGAAAAATTACAAAGAGCAAGAATTTTAACACTTGAAGAGGCTACACCAATTATTAAAAAAAAGTTAAATGAGGAAAATATCATCAATAGTGCGATGAATTGGACCAATAATGTTATAAAGGAATTGCAGGAACAAAATACAACAAATACTTATAAATTTAAAATTTTAAGAAATCAAGAAATATATAAGAATGATATCATAAATTATAGTGAAGAAATTTTATCTAATGTATTTAAATTGCGGGAACCAAAAAGTTATACAGCAGCATATTTAAGTGACGATAGAAGGCTCATAACATTTTTAGAAACAAAGGATATAAGGGAAATTAAAACTGACAACGATAAATATGTGGAAAGTGATGTTTTTATGAATAGAATTTGGAAGAGTTACAATGATACAAAATTTGATAGGTTACAAAAATATTTGGTGGAAAAAAATAAAGTTACAATAAACAATAAGTTATTAAACAATTTATTAAATTTTGAAAATTAGAGAGACTTATCCGATTTGCCAGTATTATTTTATGGTAATAATAATTTTGGATTTATTTTCTCAATATTATATCATTTGTTTAAATTCAATTATTTTTTTTAACTTGATTTTAAATTTTTATGTTATACTATTAAATATATAATAAATAAATTTTTAAATTTATGGTAAAGAAAAAACCGATTGATGGTAATGAAGGAGTTGCAAGAGTTGCCTATAAAGTTAGTGATATGTTCGCTATATATCCTATAACTCCATCTTCTCCAATGGGCGAATTGGCTGATGAATATTCGGCAAAAAATGATTTAAATATCTTTGGATTAAAACCAATTGTAACCGAAATGCAAAGCGAAGGTGGTGCGGTAGGTGCTTTACATGGTGCATTATCAACTGGTAGTTTGGCATGTACTTTTACCTGTAGTCAGGGACTATTGTTAATGATTCCAAATATGTATAAAATTGCTGGTGAAATGACACCTTGCGTGATTCATGTGGCAGCAAGAGCATTGGCCGCACAAGGTCTTTCAATATATGGAGACCAACAAGATGTGATGGCAGTAAGACAAACAGGTTGGGCTATGCTTGCTTCTAATTCAGTTCAAGAAGCACAAGATTTAGCTCTAATTGCACATTTATCTACATTGGAAGCAAAAGTGCCGTTTGTACACTTTTTTGATGGATTTAGAACATCACATGAAGTGAATAAAATTGAATTACTTGATGATGAAGTTATAAAAACACTTGTTGATGATAAGGAACAATATATTTTAGAACAACGAAATAGGGGATTAAAACCTGATGCTCCGCAAATGAGAGGTACGGCACAAAATATAGATATTTATTTCCAAGGAAGAGAATCAACAAACCTTTACTACGAAAAAATACCAGAAATAGTGCAAAAAAACTTTGATGCTTTTGCAAAATTAACCAATAGACAATACAAACTTTATGAATATTTTGGACATAAGGATGCTGAAAGAGTTGTAATAGTTATGGGTTCTGGTGCTCAGGCAATTAAGGAATGTGTAAGTATGTTAAATACTGAGGGAGAAAAGATTGGTGTATTGCAAGTTAGGTTGTTTAGGCCATTTGCAAGTGAATTATTTGTAAAAGCTTTACCAAAAACAGTAAAAAAAATTAGTATTTTAGATAGAACAAAAGAACCGGGAAGTGAAGGTGAGCCTTTGTATTTAGATGTTGTAACTGCATTAAAAGAAGAGGGATTAGAAGAGGTAAAAGTTTATGGCGGTAGGTATGGCTTGTCATCAAAAGAATTTACACCAGCAATGGCAAAAGCCGTGTTCGACAATATGGATTCTATTAAATCTAAAAAAGAATTTACGGTTGGTATTATTGACGATTTAACTAATTTATCTTTAAAAGTTTCTAATGATTTTTTTGCTGACATGACTGGAATTAAACAAGCAATTTTCTTTGGTCTTGGAAGCGATGGAACTGTTGGAGCGAATAAAAACACAATCAAAATTATTACTGATAGGGAAAAATATTATGGACAAGCGTATTTTGTGTATGATTCAAAAAAATCAGGTTCGATAACAGAATCTCATTTGAGATTTGGTGAAAGGGCAATCAATTCAACTTATTTGGTTCAAACTGCTGATTTCATAGGTTGTCATCAATTTCCATTTATATTTAAAGTTGATGTTTTAAGTAGAATTAAGAAAGGTGGAATTTTCCTATTAAACACACATTACTCAAAGGAAGAGGTATGGAATCAATTGCCAGCGGTGGTGCAAAAACAACTTATTGAAAAAGAAGTAAAATTTTATATCATCGATGCCTATAAAGTTGCTGATGCAGCAAAAATGGGAACAAGAATTAATACGATAATGCAAACTTGTTACTTTAAACTTGCTGAGGTTATACCATTGGAGGAGGCATTAAAGGATATTAAGGAAGCAATCATTAAAACTTATTCTAAAAAAGGACAGGAGATTGTTGATAATAATATTGCAGCCGTGGATGGTTCTTTGGCAAATTTGTTTGAAGTTTTATATCCAAAAGATATAACAAGTAAAATTGAATTGGAATCAAAAATTGGTGAAAATGCACCTGATTTTGTAAAAAAAATCACAAAAACTTTAATTGCAGGAAAAGGTGAAACTTTAAAAACCAGTGAAGTTTCTTACGATGGAACTTTCCCAACCGACACTACAAAATACGAAAAAAGAGATGTGGCTGATAAAATTTCAGTATGGGATAGTGCAAAATGTATTCAATGCGGTCAATGCGTGCTTGCGTGTCCTCATGCATGTTTGGAATCTAAACAATATTCAGCAAAAGAACTGGAAAAAGCACCTGCATGTTTGAAATTTGTGAATGTTATAGGTGATAAAACTGAAGAGCAAAAATTTACAATACAGGTTTCACCAGAAGATTGTACAGGTTGTACTATTTGTGCTGAAGCATGTCCAGTAAAAGCAATTTCTATGCAAAATAAACATGAAGTTGAAAAAGATGCAAAAGAAAGTTTTGAATTTTTTGAAAAAATTGCAGGAAAGCAAATTGACGATCCAAAAAATATTAAAGATGTTCAGTTTAGACCTTCATTGTTTAGATATTCTGGAGCTTGTGCTGGATGTGGTGAAACTCCATATTTGGGGCTTGTAACAAAATTATTTGGTGAAAGAATGTTAATTGCTAATGCCACTGGTTGTTCCTCAATTTATGGCGGTAATTTACCCACAACTCCTTATAGTAAATCAAAGAATGGTAGAGGTCCAGCATGGTCAAACTCGTTATTTGAGGATAATGCAGAATTTGGTATGGGTTTTAAAATTTCACAAGAAATTCAACTTGGAGAAGCGACTGACCTATTACTTAGATTAAAAGATGTGGTGGGACAGGAATTGGTAGATGCTTTGATAAGTGGCTATGGAAAAAATACAGACAAGGAAATTCAAGCACAATTAGAAAGAGTTAAACAGGCAAAAGAACTTTTAGCAAAGGAAAAAACATTTGATGCAAGACATTTAATTGCAATAATTGATGTATTAGTTGAAAGAAGTGTATGGATTATTGGTGGTGATGGTTGGGCCTATGACATTGGTTTTGGTGGATTAGACCATGTGTTGGCTAGTGGTAAAAATATCAATGTTCTTGTTATGGATACGGAGGTATATTCTAATACAGGTGGTCAATCAAGTAAAGCAACTCCATTGGGAGCTAGTGCAAAATTTGCTACAAATGGTAAAAAAACCATGAAAAAAGATTTAGGCGCAATAATTATGATGTATGGAAATGTGTATGTGGCACAAATTTCAATCAGGGCAAATCCAATACAAGCTTTGAAGGCCATTAAAGAGGCAGAGGCCTACAATGGTCCATCATTGATAATTGCATATTCTTCTTGTATTTCTCATGGGGCACCACTTGAAAAATCATTCATTCAACAGAAGAATTGTGTAGATAGCGGTATGTGGATGTTGTATAGACATAATCCCGATTTAGCAAAAGAGGGTAAAAATTCATTGATTATTGATAGCAAAGAGCCTAATTTAGAACTATTAGAAACATTCTTATACAATGAAACACGATTTAGTTCCATTAAAAAAGCCGATCCTGAATTGGCAGCGAAAAATGTTGTGGAATTAAAAGAACACATCAATAAGAGATGGAAAAGGTATAATAACTGGTCAAAAGAATAGTTGTTGAAGGGGTAAAATTGAATAAATGGGGGAAGGTGAATTATAATTTTAATTTTGTCTTCCCTTTTCTTTTGAAAAGATAAATATAAAAACCGTTGTCAAAAAATCAAATAAAAATTTTACTATTTAATTTTTAATTGTATAATCAAATTAGTAATAATTTATTATGTATGTTTAGCACAATTACAAGGAGTTTTGGCGGTGTTATTGAAAAATTGAAGGGTATAAAAAGAATTACCGATGATGATTTTAATGATGCGATTAGAAGTATTAGGATTGCATTATTGGAGAGTGATGTTTCTTTGCCTGTTGTGAAAATTTTTATCGATAAAATCAAAGACAAAACAATAAAACAAGAAGTTATAAAAAACGTATTAGCTGGGCAACAAATTGTAAAAATTATAAATGATGAATTATTAAATTTACTTAGTAGTGGAGCCGTTGAGATTGACTTTGATATACAAAAACCTATTTTTATAATGATGATAGGACTTCAAGGACAAGGAAAAACAAGTGCTACGATTAAACTTGCTAACCGTATTCAAAAAAAGGATAATAAAAAAGTTTTTGTAATATCGCTTGATGTTTACAGGCCAGCAGCACAAGAACAATTGGAAATAATGGCAAAAGAAAATAATATTGATAGTCTTAATATAGTGAGGGGACAAAAACCAATTGATATAGCAAAAAGAGCACTTGAAAGTGTTAAAAATAAGAATTATGATGTGGTGATTTTTGATACTGCTGGACGACTCGCGGTTGACGAAGTTTTGATGGCGGAATTACAAGAATTGGTCGAAATAATTGTGCCACAAGAAAAATTATTGGTCGCTGATAGTTTGATGGGACAGGATGCGGTAAATATCGCAAAAGAATTTAATGTAAATGTTGGATTGACGGGTGTAATTTTAACAAGAATTGATGGCGAAGGAAGAGTTGGTGCAGTTTTAAGTATGAAAATAGCCACTGGTTGCCCCATTAGATATATGTCAAGTGGTGAAAAAGTCAATGATTTTGAAGTTTTTTACCCCGAAAGAATTGCCTCAAGAATACTTGACATGGGGGATATAGTAACTTTTGTGGAAAAGGCACAGGAAATTGTTGATGCAAAAGAAGCGGAAGATTTGGAGAAAAAAATTAAAGATGGAACTTTTGATTTTGATGATTTTTTGGCACAATTGAAGAATTTAAAAAAACTTGGTGGGCTGGGAAATATGTTAAGTTTTTTACCGGGTGCTGATAAAATTAAAACATTTATGCAACAGAAGGGATTTAATGATGATGTATTCAAAAAACAAGAATCGATAGTATGTTCCATGACAAAAAAAGAAAGGCGATATCCTGAAATTTTGAATTCTACAAGAAAATTTAGAATTGCAAAAGGGAGTGGCACAAATATACAAGAAGTGAATAGTTTGATAAAAAAATTTAAAGAAATTAAAAAAACAGTAGAGGGTGTTGGAAAGTTAAATAAAGAACAATTAAAAGGAATTGTGGACTCTTTGGGAAATATGAAAAATGTTGATATAACTGATGATTAAAATTGATGTTATTAAAAAATGTAACTTTAATGTAACAAAAAAATTTTGTAAGGAAATTTTTGAGTTGGTTTTGGAATATTTTATTTTAGAAAAAAGAGGAAACAAAAGGAAGAATTTATCATTTCCAAACATTGAGTTTTCAATAACGTTTGACAAAGACATACGGCAATTGAATAGACAATATAGAAATGTTGATAAAAATACTAATGTTTTGACATTTTCGTTATATAAAAACAAACAGCAATTGATGGATGGTTTCGAAAAAATGCCATGTATTATACTGGGGGATATATTTTTTAGTTATGATAAAATAAAAGAGGAAATGAGGGAACAAAATAAAACTTTTCACAACCATTTTACACATTTATTAATACATAGCTATTTGCATCTATTGACATTGGATCATATGAAAAAACAAGAACAAAAAAAAATGGAAATGATTGAAATCAATGTTTTAAAAAAGTTGGGAATAGATAATCCTTATGTTTAATTGTGACTAAGTAGTAAATTAAGTTGTTTCATTGTTTTTTTATGATAAGAATGGAAGAAATATAATTAAATAAATAAAATTTATTTTCTTTATGTACTTCCGCACTTTACAATTATGATGTATAATGAGAAATATGATTATAATAATTTGTGTATTATGAACAATAAAAACAATGCAGGGGGATGATTTGAAAAAGATATGAAAATAAAAAATGCACATAAACAATATGTATTGTGAAAATAAACCAAATAAAATTGATTTCTTAAAAATGTATAATAATATTACACTTAGTAATTTATAAGGTAAATATGAGTGATGTAAGTGTGAAATTAAAAAGAATTATTGAAGAAATCGAACGATTAGAATCGGAAAAAAAAGATCTGACAAGGCAAACCAGTGACATTTTAAAAGAAGGAAAAGCCATGGGGTTTGATACTAAAATTATTAAAAAAATCGTTGCTTTAAGACGACTTGATCCTGATAAAAGATTAGAGGAAGAGCAACTTTTGGAAACATACAAAGAAGCATTGGGAATGTAATGACATTAAAATTACTAATTTTAATTGCTTTAAGCATTATCATATCGATTGCGATTGTTAGAATTTGCCTATATATAAGCTTAATGGGAATTGAATTTATGTCTAGTGCCTTTAAAAAAGAAAAACCAAAGCCTATTTATAAGCCAACTGATGAGGTTTTGTTAAGAGATAGGGGCAAGGAAAAAAAGCAACAAAAGGAAGCAGTGGAAGATTTTGGATTTGATGAGATAGAGGAGGAAGAAATTGTGGAAATTGCTAAGCCCATTGGCTATTGGACCTCCTTTGTTGTTGGTAAGAACTTGTCAAGAATGATGGCACAACGAAGGGGTTTGTGGGCGGATCAGGTCAAAAATAATAGTGAAAGGGGTAGAAATGGTCTACAAAGATAGGATTAAAAACATATCGTGTAGTTATTTTCATCTTTTACCAATTCCAAATCCATTTCGAATAATTTTTGCAAATTCTTTTTTGTTAATACGATGTTTTTTTTGCCTGCCACAAAAACCTCTCCCTTTTTTATCATTACAACTTTTGAAATTTCAGGTATAATATCACTTACCGTGTGGGTTACTAATATCAAACTTTTACCTTGTTTTGTAATTTTTGTCATTGTGTTTTTTAAATTTTGTATTGCTTTTACATCAAGACTATTGGTAGGTTCGTCCAATATCAATGCCTTGGGGTCATTGATTAATGCTCTTGCAATTAAAAATCTTCTTTGTTCGCCACTGGACATGGTTTCCACAAGTTTATGGTTTAACTCACTTATTTCCATAAAATCAGCCAATTCCTTTGCATGAGTAATCATTTTTTTTGTAATTTTAAAATTTTCAAACAATCTATAACTACCAAAATAACCTGTTATAATCATATTCAAACCGGTTATTTCTTTGAATTTATTCTGTAATTCGGTGGTTACAATACCAAGATTCTTTCTCAAATCATTTAAATTCCAATTATCTTTATCAAATATTTTACAATATGATTTTTCCTTATTAAAAGATGGATAAATGTCTTTTGTAATCAGATTAATGAATGTGCTTTTTCCACTGCCATTGGGACCTAAAATTGCAACATTTTCCCCTTCTTTTACCTGTAAAGTAAAATTTTTCATAATCATTCGTTCTTCCCTGCAAATAGAAATGTTGAAAAAATCTATTATATTCATTTAAATTTACCATTATGAGCCACGTTGTCTTCCACCGTTCCGCCTGAATTTTTAACAAATAAATATCCCAATTCCAACAATGGATTGTTATCTGTTACGATTGTGGCATCATATTTTCCTCTTGCCACATGGCATAAATTTAATAGAGTGGATTTTGCAACTATTACATTTTTGTATTTCAAATTTTGTTCCGTAAGTGCAACAACAAAATCCTTATCCCTTTGGGAAACTCTCATTTTAAATGTATTTACGAGCGCATAGTGCTTCTCATCATCAACTATGTAAATTTCCCTTGTAATTGGGTTATCAATTATACCAGCAACTATTTTTCCTTCTCTCTCCACTGCTATAACCACAGCAAAATAAGGAATTGCATGCTGTAAATTATCCTTTCCATCGATGGTTATTAAAAAATTATTTTTTCCTCTTTCCCCTGCGCCTTCATAAATAATACCATAATCCAAATTTCTTGACAAACTATCCAGCAACCTTTCTTTTACAAAACTTAGCAAAGTATTTGTAAAACTAATGGCGCCTTTGAAGGAAGATTGTAAAATTTCTAACTCCAAATAGTCTCTTGCCATTTTGTCCTCAATTTTAATGAGTGCATTTTGTATAAGTGTAATTTCGGGAGAGTATAATACCATATAAATCCTATTATTTTATACAATTATTTAATAAATAATAATAAAAAGCAAAAATTTATTTAATTTTAAACATCCAACATATAAATTTGTATATATTTTTGTTTCATGTTTTTTTCAAATTATCCTCCTATATTTTGTTAATATTGTTTATATTATACATCATAAGTATAAATCATGGAAGTATATAAAAAAAATAAATATTAATTTTTCATGACAATAA
>JAITOR010000063.1 GCA_031289855.1 Rickettsiales bacterium | reverse complement strand
GTAAGTTAAATTTAATAGATGACAAGTTTACATTCTTTGCGGCGAATATAAAGAGGTATTTTGAAGAAGGACAAGTGGGAGGAGGAGAACAACAATATGGAGAGGAAGAAGAGGGAATTAAAGATGAATTGGAGGAGGATGTGTTAGAAGGAGATGATGTGACAGTGGACGATAATTTTGAAGAAGACGAAATTGAGGTAGAAGAGGATGAATATGCGGAACAGCCTCAACCACAACAGCCTCAACCACAACAGCCTCAACCACCAGAGCCTGAAACTGAATTTGATATAAACGATGTATTGGCAAAGATAAATAACAATGGCTAATATAAATAATTTTCTTGTGGATTCGCATTGTCATTTGAATATGGTGATGGATAGAGGAGATGGTATTGATGTGAAAACTATTGTTGAAAATGCTCTAAAAAACAATGTAAACATTATAAATGACATAGGGACAACTTTAAAAGAATTTGACAAAACATTGCAATTTACAAAAAACTTTGAATGTGTTTATGCTTCATTGGGTATTCATCCTACGGAAATTGACGAATTGGTTTCCATTGATGTTTTGAAAAAATATATTTTGCAAGATAAAGTAATTGGTGTAGGTGAATGTGGTTTAGATTATCATTATGATGGATACGATAAAGTAAAACAAAAACAAAATTTTGAAATACACATTGAATTAGCAAGGCAAACCAATAAACCACTTATCATACATTCAAGAGATGCGGATATTGATATGATTGATATTTTGAAAAGCGAAATGAAAAATGGTGAGTTTAAATTTTTATTACATTCTTTTACATCTGGTAAAGAATTATTCAACACTGGACTTGATTTGGATGGTTATTTTTCTTTATCAGGAATAATTACTTTTAAAAATGCAGAAGAGGTTAGAAACATTGTAAAAGATGTTCCATTGAACAAATTGCTTGTGGAAACTGATGCTCCATTTTTAGCACCTGTGCCATATAGAGGTAAGACTAATCAACCAAGTTATGTTCGAAATACGGCAGAATATTTGGCGGATTTTTTTAAAAAAGATTTTATGGAATTTCAAAGTATGACGACGGGTAATTTTTTAAAATTGTTTTCAATGGATGTGTAATGAAATCTAAAAAAAAAGATGAACTTATAGAATTTTTAAGACAAAGATATCCAAATGTTTTTGAAGGTGAAAAGTTGAACATCGATAAATTGAAACGAACATTAAAAAACTCCAAAGAGCGTGGTTATGAATTGAATTTTGTGGGAAAAAATAGTATAGCATTAAAAAATTATAATGGAAAAATAAAAAAAAATTTAAAGTTCGAGAAACAACAAAGCAAAAATCCAGATAATACAAATAATATGATTATAAGGGGAGATAATTTGGAGGTTTTGAAAATTTTGAAAAATGATTATACTGACAAAATTAAAATGATATATATTGATCCGCCCTATAATACAAAAAATGACAAACTTATATATTTTGATAATTTTAAAGATAATGAGTATGAAGTTTTGAAAAAATTGAAGTTAAGCGATGATTATAAAACAAAATATAGTCATAATGGTTGGTTAATTTTTATGTATCCAAGATTAAAATTGGCAAAGGATTTATTGAAAAATGATGGGGTTATTTTTATAAGCATTGATGATAATGAACAGGCTAATTTAAAATTAATATGTGATGAAATTTTTGGTGAAGAAAATTTTATAAGTTGTTTATTATGGTTAACAAAAAAGGGTGCAAGTGGAATGCCAACAAAAACCAGAATAGTCAATAATCATGAATATATTTTATGTTATGCTAAAAACAAAAAAAAATTTAAATTTAATGGATTAAATAGGGAGGAAAATGATTTTTTCAACCCGGATAACGATTCAAGGGGTTTGTGGAAAAGACAATATTTGCAAAGATTTAAACAGGGTTTTGCTAAAAAAACCATTATTGATCCAAAAACAAAAAAAAGTTATACTTTTGAAACACCTTATACAATAAAAAAAATAAATGCTTGGATAGAAGATGATAGGATTATTTTTCCAAAAAATGGAGATGGATATCCGGCATTTAAAGAATTTTATAATGAATATGAAAACAAACAACAAATACTGAGTTTTTTAGATTTGTATAGTGCGAAAGGTAATACGGAAAAATTGATAAAATTGTTTGATGGCAAAGGGATATTTAATAATCCAAAGCCAGATGATTTGGTTGGATTTTTAATAGAACAGGCAACAAAAAAAAGTGACATAATACTTGATTTTTTTGCTGGCAGCGGAACAACAGCACAATCTGTTATGGAATTAAATAAAAAGGATGATGGTGATAGGCGATTTATACTTGTGCAAATTGATGAAGTGATAACGGATAAAAATAAAACGGCAAAAGAATTTGTATTTGAAAATAAATTAAATAAAAAAAGAAATGATGAGGATCTGGCATATATAAGTGACATAACCATTGAAAGAGTGAATAGGGCTGGGGATGAAATTAAGATGAGAGACAAAGAAGCAAAAAATGAAATAAAAAATTTTGATATTGGTTACAAGGTTTTTTCTGTATGTGAGAAATAAATATAAAATATGAAAAATAGGACTCATTAAACTAATCAATATTATTGTCATGAAAAATTAATATTTATTTTCACCCTTGTACTTCCATACTTTACACTTATGATGCAATATAAACAATATTACTTTATTCAGTTTAAAAAATAAAAAATAAATTACAAGTTTTTTTCATAGGTTTATTTTTACCAAGACAAAAATTTAAAGACAAAGTTGATGATGAACTTAAAGATAAAATGTCAATTAATTCCTTCGAGTGTATGAAAAATGACGATATTATAGGATTTATAACAGAAATGTTAAAATAATTTATTTTTTCCATTTTTCCACAATTCCTCTCCAAATTCCAGCAGGTATTCCACCTCCACTTGCTCCCGTTATACTGCTATTATCATCATTACCCACCCATACACCAATTACAACATCATCAATATATCCCACAAACCAAGCATCGGCAGAATTTTGTGTGGTGCCAGTTTTTCCTCCAATTTTATAACCCTTGATATATGCACGTCGTCCCGTTCCATTTGCAATCGTTTCTTGTAATATTTCTTTCATATAATCAATCGTTTTTTCGCTTAAAATAGTTTTTAAATCATTGATCTTTCTTTTATAAATGGTCTCATTTTTAATTAAATCTTTTATTTCATCAATGGAATAAGGTATAACTGGTCTTCCATCATTTACAATAACCGCATATCCACTGGTGAGTTCCAACAGACTTACTTGTGTTGTTCCCAATGCCGTCGTAGGATCGTCTACATCAATACTTGATATAATACCCATTTTTTTTGCCATTTCCGCAACTTTTTTAAGTCCCGTAAATTCATTTATTTGCACCGCTACAGAGTTTAACGACTTAGCAAAAGATTCTTTTAAGGATACTTTACCATAATATTTGTCATTATAATTTTTGGGAAACCAATTGCCAACAGCCACTGGTTCATCCACAAATTTGCTATCAGGCGTATAATCTTCGTTTTCAATTCCTGCTGCAAAAACAAATAGTTTGAAGGCCGAACCTGTTTGTCTACTGCTATAAACAGCCCTATTAAATTCGCTTTTGTGATAATTATTTCCACCGGCCATACCAACTACAGCGCCACTTTTATCAATTGCCACCACGGCAATTTGTGTTTTTATATCAGTTTCTTTAATGGTATCTTCGATGGCACTTTGCATTTTTTGTTTTAATGTTGTTTTTATTTTTATATCTTCTGCATTTGTATAATCTTTGGCTTGTGCTCTTACCCAATCGCTAAAATATAAATATTCATCAGGGGTTTCATTGGAATTTTCTACTGCCTTTTCAATGGCATATTTTAAATCGTAATCTTTACTTTTTATAAATCCTGCATCTTCCATATTCAAAATCACTTGTTTTGTTCTTTTGGCTGACAATTCGGAATTATTCTGTGGTGAGTATTTGCTGGGAGCCTTTAAAAGTCCCACAAGCATGGCAGATTCTTCAAGTCTTAAATTTGCAATTGGCTTATTGAAATAAAAATTTGCTGCTGATTTAATACCAGTTTTTCCAGCACCAAAATACGATTTATTGAGATATATCGTTAAAATTTCTTCTTTTGTAAGTTTTTTTTCCAATTGAAAAGCAAGAATTAACTCTTGCACCTTTCGTTTTATGGTCTTTTTATTGTTTTGTAAAATAATCTTTGCCAATTGCTGAGTAATGGTGGAGCCACCCTCTTTTATTTTCCAGGCAAGTAAATTTTTTGTCAAGGCTCGAAGAATACCAAAATAATCGAAACCTCCATGTTTAAAAAATTTTCTATCTTCCGTGGCAATTAAGGCATCTATCAAATGAAGTGGAAATTCTGCATAGTTTGTAATTTGAGCCTCATAACTTCCATAACTTCTCATTTTTTGTCCATCATTATAAAATATGCCAATATTCACCTCCTTTGGTTTCAATGAAGGTATAACGTCAGGTAAATCAAAACTACAATAGGCAACAAAGCAAATTAGAGTAATGGAACCCCATATTGACATGATAATCGCAGAATGTAAAAAAAGTTTTGCATATTTATTTTTAAACATAACATATTGTATATTATATTGTATTAAAAAAGCAATTCAATTTAAAGTTATGCAAAAAAAATCACATTTTTCATAATTTTTTTCTTCCTATCTCTCAATTTTCCATTTAAAGCCTCTTTTTTCCAGTTTATGACATATTATTAAAAAAAAGTTGACAAAAAAAAAAAAAAGCGCGCTATTGTTTATTAGCATAACAAATTAAAATGGTTTTATAATGAAAAAACAAAATAGAAATTTACTAATGGGTGGAGCATTATTGTTGTCAATCAATGCTAATGCAGGTGCAACACCTCTTGCTGCAACAACTGTTGCTCCAAAACCGGCTACTAATGTAACGACCAATGAGACTCTTTCTCCATACATCTATGGTGGTTTAACTAAATCTGATGAAGTGGGAGGGCAAGTGGGCTTTGGTGTAAGATTTAGTAATAATTTTAATCTCGGAGTGGAGGCAAATATTAACAATAAATTTGATGACATTAAATCTGATAGATTTTTAGGTGTGGTGGGATATTCATTTAAAAATAGCACTAATCTTACACCATATATATCAGCAAAGGCTGGTGTGGCAAGATTATCACATCAATTCAATTCTCAAAATTTTCAGGCCACTAACTTTACCTATGGAGTAGGTGCAGGTGTTGATTTTGAAGTTACCAAGAGTGTAAGTATTGGAATGGAGTATAATTATTTCAATCAAGGAAAAATTAAAGGTACTATTGGCGCTACATCACAAACATTCGCAGATTTTGCTAAAAAGATTGGTGTATACGACCAAGATATAAGTTCTGATGCAGAAACAACAGCAAAATTAGTCATGAACCATGCATTAACGGAACAAAATAAATATTATAGTGATTCTTCGTTTAATCAAAATGATAGAGGCCAGTTCCAAACCATCGGTGGACATTATGTAGATTTTCAACAAAGTAAAGCATTAACTCCCGACAGAAGTGATGCCGTGATTGATGTATTGGTGGCTGGGTATCTTGCTTCTGTATTATCATTATCATCATCATCAGCAGATTATTATTCACATTGGAGCGAATACGCAGATATAGAAAAAGGAGTAACGACACTTAAGAATTTACTTGAAAGTGGTGATACTTATACTCCATCAGCATCTTTTTCGAAAGAATCAAAAGTTCATGCAATTAGTTTAAATGTGAAATATGTATTTTAATTAATTTGTTTTTAATGGCTTCATGTGATATTTTGAACTCATGGAGCCTATTGATATATAAGGGAAGGAGCAAATAATTAGTTTTGTTCCTCTCCTTTTTAATCGTCAATTTTATAGGTTTCCTTCAATAGGTCTAATTTTTTAGGATTTCGTAATTTTCGTAATGCTTTGGCCTCAATTTGTCTAATTCTTTCTCTGGTCACTTCAAAATTTTTTCCCACATCCTCTAATGTATTATTGCTGTTCATGCCAATTCCAAATCTCATTCGCAAAACTCTTTCTTCTCTCGGTTGCAAAGACGACAAAAGATTATCCGTAAGTTTTTTTAAATTGTCAAACATGGATATTTTGACTGGATCAAAACTTTTTTTGTCTTCAATGAAATCACCCTTTGAACTCTCGTTATCATCCCCCCTTTTCATTGGACTATCGAAGGTTGAAACTTCCCTTGAATTTTGTATAATTTCTCTCAATTTATCTTCTTTTATTAACATTTTATCAGCAATTTCCTTAATTGTTGGTGCTCGCTCCAATTCCTGTGTAAGTTGTTTTGATATTTTTGTTATTTTGTTTAATGTTTCTATCATATGAATTGGAATTCTTATGGTTCTAGATTGGTCTGCAATTGCCCTTCTAATGGCTTGTCTTATCCACCATGTGGCATAGGTTGAAAATTTAAAACCTCTTTGGTATTCAAATTTGTCCACAGCCCTCATAAGTCCAATATTTCCTTCGCTTATCAAGTCTAAAAATTCTATACCTCTATTTGTGTATTTCTTTGCAATTGATACCACAAGCCTCAAATTTGCATTAGTCATTTTGTTTTTTTCCAATCGCAATTTTTCTTTGGAAATAAATAAATCTTCAAAATTTGATTTGAAACTCGCTATGTCCATTCCAGTTGCTTTTTCTATTTTCAAAAATTTTCCTTTTATTTCATTTAATTTTTCACTCTGTTCTTTGAATAATTTTTTCCATTTGGAATCGGTGGAATTTTCTATGTCCAATAGCCAATTTTCATTGTAAGATGGATAATTATATAATTTTAAAAAATCTCTCTTTTCAATTAAATAATCATCAGTGAGCAATAATAACTCCTTTTCGAGTTTTTCTATTTTTTCATTTGCTCTTTTAAATTCCTCTAAAATTTCCTTGATTAAATCATCATTCAAAATAAAACTTTTTAATGTTTTTATAAGTTTTTCTTTTAAAGTATTGTTTTTTTTATTTTTTTTATATTCAATGTATGATTGTTCATTTATAATGTTAAATATCTGTTTTATAATTTTAGAAGCCTCTTTTAATGTCAGTAATGTGTTTGGCAATATTTTTTTTTCTATTGTCGAAAAAAAAGTACTCAAATTGTCATTTTTATTTTTTTCATCTTCGTTAATATCTTTTTCGAATAAACTATCATCATCAATATCGTTCAAATTTATTTCGTCTTCGTTCAAATTAAAAATTGAACTGATTTCATTATCAGCGGAGGCTTCAATTTTGCTAATTTCAATAGAGGATGTGGTAATATACGTCTCATCAAATCTTATAATATCTTTCAAATTTACAGTTTGTTGTGATAAATCGTTATACCAATTTATAATATATTTCATTACAAAAGGCACCAAATATATATTTTCTAATATATCAATTCTATATTTTTCAATATTTTTTGCAATTTTAACTTCCTCATCCTTTAATAAGAGTTGAATTTTACTAATTTTATTGATATAAAACTTCATTGGATCATTGCCATCTTGAGATGTTTTTGTAAAATCGGATTCAAGCCTTGATTCCAGCAATATTTTATTTTCTTCTTCCATATCCAAGACTACTTTTTCAATTACAGGCTCCTTTTTTATTACATCTATTGTTGGTTCTTTTTTTATTACCTCATTTTCAACTGGTTTCTTTTCAACTGGTTTCTTTTCAACTGGTTTCTTTTCAACTGGTTTCTTTTCAACTGGTTTCTTTTCAACTGGTTTCTTTTCAACTGGTTTCTTT
>JAITOR010000055.1 GCA_031289855.1 Rickettsiales bacterium | reverse complement strand
TTTGTTGCGACTGCTTCATTGATGCCATAAGTTTCATTCTCAAGTGGCGTTCCAAGTATTTTATCGGCACCTTCTACTTTCTTATATTGATAACCTACTCCAACATTTATACCATTGATTGTATAATCCAATCTAAGTGATGCTTTAGTATTGTATTTTTTCTTTCCACCAAATATTTTAATTTTGGTATCATCATTATTGTCTTGCTCTTCTACATCAAAAATATCAGTTACTTTATTCATGCCATTACCAAGATCACCATCTCTATTTGTGCCACCACTAACATAAACATTAAGACCATCAGCATTGTAATTGATGGAACCACCATATATATAATCAGCCGTCAACAAACTTCCACCATTACCCGTAAATGAGTTTGCATATCCACCAGGATAATCGACAGCACTTGTTATGCCATAAAAATTCTTACCCAATGAAACTGACAAATTGTTATCAACCTTGTAGTTTAATGAGAGAGCGTTTAAAGCCACGGGATTGGGAGAACCATCAGAACCATCAACTTGTCCGTATATTTGAACACCATTGCCAAAATCCTTTATGGCTTTAATTCTTGCCCTATAAAACTGAAAATCATTAGTTGTTTTAGTTGTTTTTATTCCTGCTTCACTCGTATTTTCTGTTTTATTGTTAACATATCTACCACCAACGCCCCCACCAAATTTAATTCCAAAATCTTGTGCCCCAGAATTTGCAATACTCAAAGCCACGGCCGAGTATATTAAAGTTTTTTTATTTAAGACCATCTTTGTCTCCTAATTTGTTAATAATATAATATCAATAATTTATATATAAAAAACACAAGATATTTTTATATATCCTGTGTCATTTTATTTGCAAGTAAAAACTTTTTTTTTATAAAACAACACAGGACACTATTCGCATCCATAAGTGAGCATAAAAAGAAGTTCCAACCACAAACATTTTAATAAATTATTTAATAAACATTAATTTTTTAGCATATAAAAAAATAATTGTCAAATTTATTTTATAATTATTTTATGGTTATTTGAACAATTTATTTGTATTCATGATTTTAAGCCGTCTAATCACCCTTCTTTCTTCTTTAATATTTCATGCAATCATCCCCCAGATGAATAATCAAATCGCGAAGCGATTTGAGAAGAGGGAGGAGTAAAGAAATTAAAAATATTTAAATTTATTTGACATACAAAAAAAAACATATATAACCATATTATACCATGAAATGTCATAAAATGTCATTTATGGTTTTAACAAGGAGAAATGTGTTATTATTTAGTTCTAATTATGAAAACAAGGTTGATATAAAAGGCAGGGTATCCCTACCATCTCAATTTCGTTCAGTAATTTTAAATAATAATAGCGATTTTCAAGGTGTTGCCGCATATCAATCAACAAAAAATAAACCTTGTATAGAGGGAAGTAGAGTTGAAAAATTGCAGCAAAAATATGATTTAATAGAAAACAATAAAGACCTAACGGATGACGAAAAAGATTATTACATACATGTGGTTTTAGGATGTTCGGTGCAGTTACCTTTTGATACTGATGGTAGAATTATTTTACCAAAAAATCTTTTAGATTTTGCAGGAATAAAGGACAAAGCGATTTTTGTAGGTTTAAATGAAACTTTTGAGGTATGGGAGCCAAGTAAGTTTGTAGAATACACACAAAAAGCACAGGAGCAATTTAAAAATAAAAAGATATCAATACGATAAGGGCAGTAAATTTGGGAATAAAAAAAGGGCAGTAAACAAATCTGGGAGATATAGTTAGTAATTGGGAGATTTCTAACATGTTTACTGCTGACTATATTATAAACAATATTTTTAATATGTCAAGTATAAAAATACATAGGAAATTTATGTTTGAAATGAATGAAGAGCAATTTAATATAGTAATTACAAGGAAAAAAATAAAAAATATTATTTTAAGAGTTAAAAAAAATGGTGAAATTTACATATCAGCACCCATTAGAACATCAAACACACAGATAATGGATTTCGTAAATAGTAAAAAAGATTGGATAGAAAAAGTATTAAAAAAATGTAAAAACATTGAGATGGAAGAGGAATTTAAAGATGGAAATTTTATCAAAATTTTAGGGGAAAAATATAAAATAATCATCAAACGAAGCATAAGAAATTTTGTATCCATACAAGAAAATAACTTACTTATTGAAACAACATATCCATCAAAATCTGAAAAAATATTTGATGAATATTTAAAAAACTCAGCAATGCAGTATTTTACAGAAAAAATAGAAAAAATGTGGCAAATAGTTGGTGTAAAGGCAGATATAGATGTAAAAAAAATGCATAGAACATGGGGAATTTGTGCCTATAAAAAAAATCATATTACATTCAACTTAAATTTATACAAACAAAATCCATTGTTTATTGAATATGTCATTCTACATGAATTGGTACATTTTATATATCCAAATCATAGCAAAAATTTTTACAATTATGTGGCAAAATATATGCCTGATTGGAAATATAGAAGAGACTATTTGTCAAAATAAATTAAATTTGCATAAACTTTTATTACATTTACAATGCAATCAATATATGAAAAAGAAAATTTTAATTTTATCATTTTTGCTTATATCTTGTGCCGGCAAAGATAGGGACACATCGTCTAAATTGCGAGTAATACTTGAAAAAGGCGATTATATTGAGGCGGAAAAATTTTCTGCCGACACAAAATTCTATGATGAAGAAAGAAACGATCTTTTGCGAGTAATGGAGAAGGGAACCATCTATTATTTGCAAAAAAAACATAAGGAAGCATTAGAAAATTTTTATTTGGCAAAAGAAATTAGCGATAACCTTTTCACGGTTAGCATAAGTAAAAAAATTGCAAGCACAACAATTTCAACAAGTATTGATAATTATTATGGTGAAAAATATGAAAGAAGTTTGATAAGATTTTATCTGTCCCTAATACATTACAATTTATACAAAGAAACGAATGATAGAAAGCATTTGACATCCGCTCGTGCAAATGTATTGGAGTGGGATAGTTTGTTGAACTCATACAAGGCAGAAGATGAAGGGAAATCAACCTATAAAAGCGACATAACACAAAAAGTTTGGGCTGCATTCATACATAAAGAAGTTGGCACAAATAACGATAAACAAATAGCACTACAATTATACAAGGATGCAAAGGATGTTTTATTCAAAAATTACAATGCTTACCCGACCTACAATAATAAAGCAAAAGATTTTGATGACGATTTTAAAAAATTATCAAAATTACCAATAGAAAAGGTTAAAAAAGACTATGTGGATAATACAATTTTTGCAAAAAATTTGATTGATTTTTTGGATAAAGAAATTAAATTATTGCAACAAAAAAAAGATAATAATTTAATAATTGTATTGAAGGACGGACTTATAAACCATAAAAAGGCAAAGAGAGTTGTGATTGGTTTTAATGATAAATACAGAACAAAAACACAGGATGTGGACGAAATATCTTTAATATTGCCACTTACAACACTGGCGACCATAAGAGGTGATCCAATTTTAATGGTGCTTGGATTACTGGCAATTGAATTCTCATTTGAAGTACCATCTGTACCAGAATATGTGAATAATATGAATTTAGAAGGTATTTTATACAAAAATGGTATTGAAATTTCAAGATTTCCACTTATTATAACTTCGCCAATAAACGATATAGCACAAAAGGAAATTAACGATAAATTTACTTCACAACTTATAAAGACTGCCACAACCACAGTGGCAAAACATGTAGCAGCGATTATTATGGCAAAAGGAATATATAATGCAACGTTGAAACAGGGTAAAATATGGGCAAATTTGGCAGCAATGGCAAGTTATAAAGGTGCAAGTATGGCAATAAATAAAAGTGCTGAGGCTGACTTAAGATACTGGTCTTCCTTACCATACAATATAAGAATTGGAGAAACTAATGTGCCAAATGGTGAATACGATTTTGTCGTTAATGCGAGTTATTTGACGGAGAAAAAGGAATATGAAATTTATAGAGAAAAATTAAATGTTAAGGGAAAAACATTTAAAGACCTAAATATTTCACATATGAAATAAATATTTTTTTAGTACTTGCGAAGTATTAAATAATGTTTTACAATACAAATAGGAGGACTCTATTATGAAATTTGATATTTACAAATGTTCCATTTGTGGCAATATAATTGAAACACAAACAGAACAAATACCCAATTTAACTTGTTGTAATAAAGTAATGTTATTGCAAAAAGAAAATACGACTGATGGGGCAAAGGAAAAACATGTTCCTGTGGTGGAAAAACAAGCAGGTGGTTACTTGATTAAGGTTGGTTCCATCACTCATCCAATGACACTGGAACACCATATACAATTGGTGGAAATTATTACAAAAGATGGGAAGGTTTACAAAAAAACTCTAACACCAAACGATAAACCAGAAGTATTTTTTGATAATGTGAAAGAGGAAAGTTTTATTGTGAGAGAGTATTGCAATTTACATGGATTATGGACAAACAATTATGAATAATGAGGATATGAAAGGATAATACGCTAATACCAACAAGTTATGTGGAAACGTGTGTTTGTGCAATTATTTATTAATTTTAAAAAGTAATAAAAAAATTGCACAAAAAACACACTATAATAATAGTGCGTTTTTTCTGTATTGATAATAGAAAAACTATTTTCTACCACAAATTTCACCACCACCGGCAATAGCTCTAATAATAGCTGGAGAACCGAATAATGCAGAAATACCAAGTGTAACACCAATCATCGCACCCCAAGATACTTTACCTGAGAAGAAACCAAGACCTACACCAATAATTGTGAATGATGCCAATGTTTTTCCAATGGTTCCTGTTACGAATGCTAAAACGTTACAAAGAACTGTTCCCATTGTTCCACCAGCCTGTAACTCTTGATCGGCAACATCAACTGTATTTGCAAGGGTGAAAGTTCCACTAGCAGATGCCTCTACCACTGAAACTAATAATAATACTATTACCAATAATAAAAGATTTTTTTTCATATAAAAATAAAAAATTAATTATGTATAATATGTTATAACAATAAATCTAAAAGTCAAATAAAACTATTAAATAACCAAAAAATTATCACTTATCTAAATATTCTTTTGTCGAGAGATGTAAAATTGCACCCACAATCAAAATCCTAAATATTTGTCTATTTTTGCCAGAACGAGATGAAAAAAAAAATTAATATTCATTCCTTTCCATACAATAATTTTACTATATCATCCTTCACTACGGGACCATCAAGTCTCTTAATACCATCTTTAATGATAATCAATCGTTTTGTGTATTCCGCCACATCAGGTTCATGTGTTACCATCACAATCGTATTGCCCTTTTCGTTTAAATCCTGAAACAATTTCATAATTTCATCACTGGTTTTACTATCAAGATTACCCGTAGGCTCATCAGCAAAGATAACACTTGGATTATTAACCAAAGCCCTTGCAATGGCAACTCTCTGTTGCATACCGCCTGAAATTTGATTTGGAAATCTATCTTCGTATCCTTTTAAATTCACCTGCTCCAATATGGCACAACCTCTCGCTCGCCTTTCTTCGGCACTCATGCCAGAATATACCAAAGGTAAAGTCACATTATCAATAATAGTTCGTCGCTGCAATAAATTAAAACCTTGGAACACAAATCCTATTTTTTTTCTTCTAATCGCCGACAATTCATTGGTGGTCATTTTTGCCACATTGTTACCATCTAAGAAATAATCACCTTCCGTTGGAGTATCTAAACAACCCAATATATTCATAAATGTTGATTTACCACTACCAGATGGTCCCATAATTGATAAAAAATCACCATTATTCACCAATAGGTTTATATCTTTCAAAACCTTTTGCACTAAAATTCCATTATTAAAATAACTTTTATAAATATTTTTTATCTCTATTAAATGTTCCATAAAATGGAATATAAATTGTTTATTTTAAAAATCAACAAATTTATTGCAAATTTTATATTTAATTTTAACTGAAATTTAACTTGACAAATAAAATGTTTTTTATATACTCCAAAGAATATTAAGGTCGGGTAGCAAAGTGGTAATGCCGTAGCCTGCAAAGCTTCCATGCGTCGGTTCGATTCCGTCTCCGACCTCCATTTTTTAGATATGAATATATATAATATTCCATTACAATTTAATTTTTTGCAAAAAATATCAAGTTTTATTTTAACTTTTGATAATATAGACAAATTAACAATTTTTATGCCAAGTCGTAGAAGTTGTAATGAATTAAAACGAATTTTACTTTTGCAATCAAAAAATGATGTTATGTTTTTACCAAATATAAAAGCAATTGGAGACATTGATTATGATGATTTGCTTTTTAATAATGTGGAACAATCTACTATTTCACGAACAAAATATAAAGTTTTATTGGTGAAAAGGTTGTTGGAGTGGTATAATAAAACGCCATTTTTAAAGGATCTTAATATAAAACAAATATGTGATTTGGCAGGTGAGTTTGAAAAGTTCTATAATGAAGCACTAATGAATGAATTGAGTTTTGATAATTTGGACAATTTGGTGACAGATAATTTTAGCGAGCATTGGCAGAGAATTACGGTCTTTTTAAAAATTTTTGGCAATGATTGGGCGGAATATACAAAAAAAAATAATATTATTTCAAAGGGCGAATATATAGTGAAAGCACTCAAACATAATGCTGATTTTTACAGGCAAAATAAACCGCAAAATCCCATTATTATTGCAGGAATTGCAACCAATATCAAAAGCACAAATAATTTTATACAAAGTTTAACAAAGTATGATAATTGTTATTTTATTTTTAACGGGTTGGATTTAGAAATGGAGGAAAAAATATGGAATGATTTAGATATATATCATCCACAAGGGTTGTTTAAAAATATGTTGAACATCGTAAATTGCAAAAGAATGTGGGTTAAGGACATAAAATTTAATAATTTGTTGAATGAAATTAACACACCATACACAAAAGATGAAAACATAACTTCAGTGGAGGTCAATACAAAAATATTAAATTATTCAATACTTCCTTCGAAATATACATATAAATGGCAAGATAAGTTAAATATTCAACAACCCAATATAATTGAAGTAGAATGTGAAAATACAATGGAAGAAATGGAATATATTGTAAGTAATATCAATCCAAATAAAACCACCGCCATTATTACAACTAATAATGTTTTTGCGGAGCAAATTGAGGTTATTTTAAAAAATAATGGTAGAAAAGTTTATAATGTTTTTGGTAATAAATATGCAAAGGAAGAATTTATAAAATACCTCTTCTTAATACTTGATACAATTAAAAATGATTTTGAAACAATTTCTTTGCTATCCCTACTGAAACATAAATTTACTGCACTAAATATTGATATATTAAAATTGGAGGATGATATTTTGAGAAATTTTGGCGGTGGTGGTGAAGTTTTGAGGCAAAAAGGTTTTGAATGGTTGTTAAAAATAATTACATTACAACAAAAGGGCAATTTTACCGCAATATTGGAACAACATATTGAACTGGCTGAAAAAATAGCAAATTTTGTTACTAATGATAATGTTTCTGTTTTTTTAAATGACTTGGTAAATGATAGTGTGAATTATGGAGATGTTAAGGATTTAACGGAATATTCTTATTTGCTTGACTATTTAATTGCGGAAAATTCATATACAAATGAATATGAAATACATCCTGCAATTAGTATAATATCACCACAAGAAACTATACTTTTAAATTATGATATGGTGTTTTTTGCGAATTGTAATGATGAACATTTTCCACAACATATACAAGGAAATCCATGGATGAGTAAAAGCATGAGAGAGAAATTTGGATTGCCAAAACAAGAGGAACAAATAAGAAAAAATGCCATGGATTGGTGCCATATTTTGTCAAATGAAGAGATAGTTATTACAAGAGCAATTAAGGAAAACGGAACCACTACCACAAAATCAAAATTTTTATTAAGATTAGAAACTTTTTTGAAATGTCAACCTCAAATAAAAATAAATATTATAAAATACAAAAAACAATACACAATACAACCTATACAAATTACAAAACCAAAACAGCAACCTCCACTTAAAAATAGACCAAATAAGTTGTATGCCACAAAAATAGAAAAATTAATCAATAATCCTTATGATATATATGTAGAAAAGGTTTTAGGACTAAATAAAAAGAAAGATTTTAATGAAGATAAAGATAATGTAAATTTTGGAAGTGCTGTGCATGAGGCATTGGAAAAATACATTAAAAATGGAACAGATATACTTGATGAAGGAAAAAAATCTTTTAAAAAATATTTTATAGATGAAACAAAAAGAGAATTGTTTTTTGTTAGATTTGAAAAGATTGCAAAATTTTTTGTGAAAGAGAATGAAAAAATAAAAGAAGAAGGCTATAATGTCATCGTGGAACAAAGTGTAGGTAAAATTATAGAAGGTGTGGACATAAGGGCAAAAATTGATAGAATGGAAATAAAAGAAAAATATGTAAATATTGTGGATTATAAAACCGGAATCACACCAAGTAAAAATAAGGTAATAAATTTAGAAAAACCACAACTTGTGATTGAATCTATCATTTTAAAAGATAGATATACAATAAATAAATTAGTTTATTGGAAAATAAAAGGAAAAAGCAATAAGGATGAAAAAATTATTGAAATAAAAACTGAAGAAGACTTTGTTTTAGATGATTTAATTGCAAAGGGAGAAGAACAACTGATAAGGCTTATATCAAAATATCAATGTTACGATACTTGTTATGTATGCACGAAGTATGAATTAAATTCGGGCGACAAAGGATGGGAAAGTGATTATAAACATTTGAGTAGGGTGGAAGAATGGGGATATTATAATATAAAATAAGCAATAATGGTGATCCTTACGGGACTCGAACCCGTGTTTCCACCGTGAGAGGGTAGCATACTAACCACTATATGAAAGGACCTTATATTCACTATAACATACAAAAATAATTTTACAAATAAAAATAACAAAATTTTTAATTATGTTTGCAAATTATTTTTATTTGCAAATTTATTATTTTATTTTATAAATCCGAAATATGAATTTGAAATTTAATAACAAAATAAAGGCGCTCAAAAATAATAGCAGAGATCTTGTTCTACTTACTGACGACATTAGAAACAAGGTTATACTTGATTTGGCCAATAATATTGAAAATGCGATTAGCGAAATTTTATTCGAAAATCATAAAGATTTATTGAGAATGCAACCTAATAACCCAATGTATGATAGATTGCTGTTAAATGAAGAGCGAATAAAAAATATTGCCAATGATGTTAAAAGGGTTGCTACTTTGACAAGTCCATTGGATAAAGAATTGGAAATAAAAATTATGCCAAATGGTTTAAAAATAACAAAAAAATCTGTACCATTAGGGGTGGTGGCTGTAATTTACGAATCTCGTCCCAATGTAACCATTGATGTTTTTACATTATGTTTTAAAAGTGGAAATGCTTGCATTTTAAAAGGTGGGAAAGAAGCGAGTAACACAAATATAGCATTCGTTAAAATTATACAAGACACCTTGAAGGAAAATGATATTGTTGATTGTGTTTTATATTTGCAAAATAGGGAAGATACCGCTGAATTGATTGTTTGTGATTTAGTGGATGTATGCATTCCAAGGGGTGGAACCAATTTAATTAAATTCGTTCGCGAAAATGCAAGAATTCCTGTAATTGAAACTGGTGCTGGTATTTGTCATTGTTATTTTGACGAATTTGGAGATTTAGAAAAAGGCAAACAAATAATAAACAATGCAAAAATGAGGCGGGTTTCCGTTTGCAATTCGCTTGATGTATTGATAATACATAAAAAACGACTTGGTGATTTATACGAATTGGTAAAATCTATGGAAAATAAGGTCGAGATTTATGCTTGTCCTATGGCAAAAGTTGCATTAGAGCAATACAAACCACTTTTTAAATCAAAAGAACAGGATTTTAAAACTGAGTTTTTAGATTATAAAATGGCTGTTATCGTAGTAAACCATATTGAAAGGGCTATTACTCACATAAATAATGTGGGAACAGGGCATAGTGAGACAATTGTTACAGAAAATGATGAAAATGCCAATTTGTTCTTAAAAAAAATCGATGCAGCAGCCGTCTATGTTAATGCTCCCACGTCTTTTACTGATGGAGGGCAATTTGGAATGGGTTGCGAAATAGGTATTTCAACACAAAAATTGCATGCAAGAGGTCCAATGGGATTAGAAGCCCTAACAAGCCATAAATGGGAAATACGAGGCAATGGCCAAATCAGAAAATAGCCCAATACTTTAATTTTTATCTACTTTTTCATAATTGCTCCTGTATTTTTGTTATATAATTTTATTATACATCATAAATGCAAATCATGGAAGTCATTTTTTAAAATATAAATATTAATTTTCGTTTTAACATATCTTATTT
>JAITOR010000039.1 GCA_031289855.1 Rickettsiales bacterium | reverse complement strand
TCTGTGCTTTTCTATATTTTGTTTTACTTGGTAATAACATACTAAACTACACATAAAAATTATTCTATTTTGAATGATAATAACAGAAAAATAAAAAGCAAATAAAAGTAAAAATAAAAAATATTGACAAAATTCATTACTCGTTTTATACTTTAATTAGTAGTAAAAAAATGGAGGTTTTATGGCGAAAAATTTAGACGGAACAAAAACAAAGGAAAATTTGTTATTTGCTTTTATTGGTGAATCGCAGGCACGAAATAAGTATACTTATTATGCAAGCAAGGCAAAAAATGAAGGTTATGCTGCGATTGGAAAGATTTTTGAAGAAACTGCTGGACATGAAAAAGAACATGCTGAAAGACTTTTTAAATTTTTGGAAGATACAGAACCAGTTGAAATACATAATGTATTTTCATCAGGAAAAATAGGCACTACTGCTGAAAATTTGCAAGAGGCCATAAATGGTGAACATCATGAATATGATGAAATGTATCCAACATTTGCGAAGATTGCAAGGGAAGAAGGTTTTCCAGAGTTGGCTGTTGTTTTTGAAAATATTGGAAAAGCCGAAGTATATCACGAACAAAGATATTTAAAACTTTTGAAGGATATAGAGGTAAAAACATTATTGGCAAAAAATGATTTAATAGTATGGAAATGCACTAATTGTGGTTATCATATTAAATCAAAAAATGCTCCTGCAAAATGTCCTGCTTGTAATCATGATGTTGGTTATTTTGTAGAAGTTGATAATATTTTATTTTAATTAATTTATGTCAAAAATAAATATTGGTAAGATTTTAACAAGCCATGGAATAAAGGGGAATGTCAAATTGGAAAGCTATGCAGAAAATCCAAAGGATATTTTTAACTATGAGTTGTTTGATGGAGAAGATAAACAGTATAAAGTAAAATTTGTCGGCACTTTGAATAATAATGCCTTTATTGCAGAAATTGAAGGTTTTACATCGCTTGAAGTTGCAAAAGAATATAGGAATACATTGCTTTGGACTGAAATGGAAAGTGATGAAAATGAAATCTATATTGAAGATATGTTGAAGGCGAATGTTAAATCAAATGATGGAAAAAGTAATGGAAAAATACTTTCAATTGAAGATTATGGTGCAGGTAATGTGGTTGAAATTCAATGGAATGGCGAGCAATATGTGGAAAGCTTGCCATTAATTGATGAGTATTTTGAAGAAATTACGAAAGATTTAATTGTTGTAAAACGACCAGAATATGTATGAAATTGCTGAAATTTACCTTAATATTTGCTTTATATAATGTTATTTTTACAATTCCGCTTTTAAAAAATTTAGCAAATTTTGATGTTGGAATTACTTATATGTTGGCAACAATTTTTTGTGAATTTTTGATATTTTCAACATTGTATTCTTTATTGTTTTGGAAAAGAATCCAAACTAATATTTTTGTGTATTTTTTCTTAATCATGAATGCTTTTGTTTTTTATTTTATGAGTCATTTCAATACCCCAATAAATTACGATATTTTTACAAATGCTTTGCAAACAAACATTGAGGAGGTGAAGGATTTTCTAAATTTTGATATGTTTTTTATAGTTATTATATTTGGTTTTGTGCCATGTTGTGCCTATTATGATTTTACAAAAAAAGTTGATATTTTTGATGATGATATTAAGCATTTGCTGATGGTAAAAGGGATTGTGGTTATTGTTAGTATAATACTTATTTTAATTATGATATTTGATAATTTTAAGAATTTTCTTGTTATACGGCAAAATAATGAACTTTTTGATTATTTACCACCATATAATTATATAGTTGGAACAATAAAAACGATTAAAAAGAGTAAAAAGAGTAAAAAGAAAATCACCACGAGAATTGAAAAATCTCAAGATGATGATGAAGCGATGGCGGTTATGGATGGTAAACTTAAAAATATTAGCAATGGAAGTGCTATAAATTTAAAAACAAAAAACAGAAATTTAATAGTTTATATTGTGGGTGAGAGTGAAAGAAGCAAGTCAATTTCATATAATGGTTATGATAAAAATACGATGAAATTTTTAGATAAATATAGGGATAATATTGTGAATTTTCAAAATTTTTATTCCTGTAATACTTCGACCTTCAATAGTATTCCTTGTATGTTTACTCATTCACAAAAACTTGATTTGGATAGCATGTTGGAATATGAAAATTATGTGGATATTTTTAAAAAATTGAATTTTGGATTACAATGGAAGACTAATAATGGTGGATGTAAAGGAGTTTGTGGTGCAATTACTGATGTGGGTAAGGTAGATGGTGGGGATATTGAACTATTAGGTGATTTGAATAAGGAAATTTCAAAGTTAAAGGCCGATAATAATGTGATTTACTTGCATTTTAGAGGGTCTCATGGTACAGAATATTATAAGAGATATCCGGATGAATTTGAATATTGGAAACCAGCCTGTAAAGAAAAAGAGTTGCGAAAATGTGATGATGAAAGCATTATAAATGCTTATGATAACAGCATTAGATATACAATGTTTATTGTGGCGAAATTAATTGAAATTTTAAAGGCAAATAATGATTTTAATACAGGGCTTGTTTTTGTGAGTGACCATGGAGAAAATATAGGAGAAAATGGTTTTTATTTGCATGGAACTCCATATATTTTGACGAAAGAAGTTGCTGGAAAAGTTGCGAGTTTTATGTGGTTTAATGACAATTTGTTGGAAGAATTTAAGTTGAATAAACAATGTATGAAAAACAAGGAAAGTGGAAAGTTTGGCCATTTTAATATGTTCCATACGATGTTGGGTTTATTTAGGGTCAATAATGCTTACTATGATGAAAAAATGGATATTTTTAAAAGTTGTCAATTAACTCAATAGATTTTTATTATTCAATAATCCCAATATACTTTTTTGCATATTTGGATCGCCATTATTTACTATATTCATAAAATGTTTGTCAGCAATCATGGTTTTTATTGCTTCGGTATTTTTGTTTAATACTGAATACGCAATCATTTTTTCGGCACTTTTTATATCGATTTTTTTTATAAAATCGTCAAATTGAAACAAATTGTCAAATTCTTGGTTTTTATTATTTGCAATAAAATAAATCATAGTGGCTTCTATGATTTCAATTTGAAATATATATTCAAACTCTTTTGCAAAATATTTTGCAATTTCATTTTGATGGCCTTCTATTAAGACAAAAAATATATTCGATAGTTGTTCTTTTTTAAACATTTCTCTATATTCCATTTGTTTTAGTAAAAACTCTATGAGTTCATAATTTTTTGCATTTACGGCAGAAGCCAAAATTTCTGGTAATCCTATCAAGTAACTTGCAATAAGTTTGTTATGATTATTGAAGAGAGTCATAAAAACTTTATTTTTAGATTTAAGCACGCAATGTTCTAATATGTTGCGGCCATTCTCATCTAATAAATCGCGTTTTGAAACGAATTTATAACTCAAAATTTCCTTTATATCCTCAAAATTTTCCTTATCTACGGCTTTAAATAAAAAACCTGACAAACTTTTATTTAATCTTTCCATAGATGTCTTTAGGACAAACGGTTCTAATTTTAGAGAGTTTATTTTTTTTATTTCTTTTACTGCACTTTCTATACTTAATATAAATGTTGGAAGCATGTATTTATCGTATTTGCTGAAAATTGCCATTTTATTTATCCTTTATTGTATTTCTGTAATCCTGAACTTTTTTATTATGGTCTTTTAAATTTGATGTGAAACTATGTCCTCCATTGCCAGTTGCCACAAAATATAAAAAATTAGTTTTTTCTGGTTTTAAAGTTGCTAAAATAGTTTCTTTTCCCGGATTTGCGATAGGTTTTTTTGGTATTCCATTTATTTTGTAAGTATTGTATTCATTTTCAAAATCTAAATCACTTCTTC
>JAITOR010000023.1 GCA_031289855.1 Rickettsiales bacterium | reverse complement strand
ATAGGTTTATCTGCTATAGGTTTATCTGCTATAGGTTTATCTGCTATAGGTTTATCTGCTATAGGTTTATCTGCTATAGGTTTATCTGCTATAGATAATGTTGCACCAAGTTCTATATCTGGTATATCATCTATATCTGATAACAATTTCACATTCACTTTAGAGTCGTAAACTTCAATTATTTCATCATTCGTAAAAATATCCGCATCAACAAAGGGTTTTAAGGAAAACAGAATATCATTAAACGACACTTTTTTTACTGGATAAGCTGAAACAATAGTTTCTTTATCACCATCTATAATAGATATCATCAATACTCTCGACGGCGACGATGACTCACCATCAAGAAAAAACTCACGACTAGAAAGTAAAAACCTAGCATTAGGCTTATTCAAATATTCATCTCTTATCAAAAGAGCCTCTCTTTCCATATAGTTATCTTTTATTTCTAACAAATCTTCAACAAGTTTTTGTCTCTTTGCTAATATCTCTTTTGATAATTCTGCCATATTAATTTACATTTTTATTAAACTATATATCATAGTATCACAAAAAAAAAAAAAAAGCAAGTTTATTTGATATTATTTTTACACAATATTGCACATAATAAATTTTCTTGACATTTTGTTCTCTTTAATTATCATGTATATTACTTTAATAAAATAAAGAATTTATGAAAAAACCAGAGTTGCTTGTACCAGCTGGTTCTTTAGATAGATTGAAAACTGCCTTTTTATACGGAGCTGATGTAGTATATTGTGGCACCCCTTCAATGTCCTTGAGATCTAGAAGCAAATTTACATTGGATGAAGTTATTGAAGGCATAGAATATGCACATGAGAGAGATAAAAAAGTCTATTTGACCATGAATTTAATTGCTCACAACGAAGATATACGGAAACTTCCCGAATATGTTGAAATAATAAAAGAGGCCAATCCGGATGGAGTAATTGTTGCTGATCCAGCAATTTTTGAATATATACACAGAGAATTGCCAAATATGAATTTACATGTATCAGTGCAGGCAAATGTAACATCTTGGATGGGTGTAAAATTTTGGGAAAATATGGGTGCAAAAATGTGCATTTTGTCAAGAGAATTAAGTTTTGAAGAATTATATGAGATAAGAACAAAATGTCCCGACATCAGGTTAGAAACTTTCGCACACGGTTCAATGTGTATGTCCTATTCTGGTCGTTGTTTGCTTTCAAATTATTTCACTGGACGAGGAGCAAATCAAGGAAAATGCGCTCATTCTTGTCGTTGGAATTACAAGGTTCATTTAAAATTAAAAGATAATATTAAAAAAGAATTTTTGCTCGATACCAACACAAGAGAATTGTTTGATTTTTTGTTAAAAGAAGAGACCAGACCAACCGAATTATTGGAAGTGGAGGAATATGAGAATGGAACTTTTTTAATGAATTCAAAGGATTTATGTCTACTACCAAAACTTCCAAAATTTATGCAAATTGGAATTGATTGTTTGAAAATTGAAGGACGAAATAAAACTCAGTATTATGCTGGTATGGTGGCGAGAATTTATAGAAAAGCCATCGATGATTGTTATGAAAATCCAGAAAATTGGGATTACAAAAAATATGTTAATGAATTATATAGCATTTCAAATCGTGGCTATTCTTTAGCCTTTGCGAATAATAACTTAACATCTCTTGCCAATAATTATGACATAACAAAAAGTTTAAGTGAATGGGAATTTGCTGGATATATCAAAAGTTATGGCGAAGATTATGTAAATATGGAGGTAAAAAATAGACTTGATGGTGGAAATATATTGGAAATTATATCACCAACAAATCAACAGGTTTATAGGCTTATTTTGAATGATTTTATACTTGCACAAAACGATGAAATCGTAGAAACAGTGCATGCAGGACAGGAACAAACTATAAAAATTCCATTGGAAAATTTTGAAACCATAGAAGGCATAAAAAAAGAACAAGTAATTGCATTATTTCCACCATTGACTTTGATTAGAAAAAAAAACAACACATTAAATGAAGAGCAAAAAGCAAGAATAGAAAAAGATAAAATTGATTTTGAAAAAGAGATAAATAATGAGATATAAAATTACAATTGAATACGATGGCACAAATTATCTTGGTTGGGCTGGCAGTATAGATAGGGCAATAGAGATTGCATTATTAAAATTGACAGGTGAAAATGTTAGAGTGTATGGTTCAGGTAGAACAGATACAGGAGTACATGCCATGGGACAAGTGGCGCATTTTGACTTAAATAAGGAATTTACCACAAAAAATGTGATTACAGGAACAAATCATTTTTTAAACAAAAATAACGACATGATTACAATTGTCGAATGTGAAATGGTACAAAATGACTTTCATGCAAGATTTTCAGCAATCAAAAGACGATATATGTATAGAATTTTAAATCGAGAACAACCATCCACGCTTGATAAAAACAGAGTATGGCACATACACAAACCATTAAATCTTAATACAATGCAAGAATGTTTACCTTTATTGGTGGGAAAAAAAGATTGGAGTTGTTTTAGAGCAAGTGATTGTCAGTCTAAAAGCCCAATAAAAACGATAGATAAAGTCGACTTATTGCAAAATGGAAATGAAATAATTTTTACCATTGAGGCAAAAAGTTTTTTATATCATCAGGTTAGAAATATTGTTGGAACATTGGTTGATGTGGGATTGGAAAAAAAAAGTGTAAAAAATTTCGAGGATATTATTTTATCAAAAAACAGAAGTATGGCTGGAAAAACAGCATTTAGTGGTGGTTTATATTTCACAAAAGTTGAATATTAGAGTATTGTATTATAAACATTTTCCATCAAACAAGCAATTGTCATTGGTCCTACACCACCAGGCACAGGTGTTATTGCACTAACCTTGTTTTTTACACTATCAAAATCAACATCACCACACAATTCACCATTCACTCTATTCATGCCAACATCGATTACAACAGCACCTTCTTTTACCATGTCTGCATTGACAAATTTCGCCCTTCCCATTGCCACAACTAAAATATCAGCCCATTTCGTTTCATCAACTAAATTTTCCGTTCTACTATGAGTTATTTTTGTGGTGCAATTTTCATTCAAAAATAATTGTGCCACAGGTTTCCCAACAATATTTGAACGACCAATGACACATACTTTTTTACCCTCCAAAAGAGGATATATATTTTTTATCAAATGAATACAACCTTTTGGAGTGCATGGAAGCATTGATTTTTCAGTTATATTCCCTGTATACAAATTTCCAACATTTATTGGATGAAAACAATCCACATCTTTTTTTGGATTTATTGCCATAATTATTTTTTTTTCATCAATATGCTTTGGCAAAGGTAATTGCACCAACAAACCGTTTATTTCATCATCGTTATTTATTTTTTCTATTAGTGACAAAAGTTCATATTCGCTAGTTTCTTCCGGTAATTCATATTTTAAAGATTTTATACCACAAACTTTACAAGATTTTTCTTTATTTTTTACATATATTTGACTTGCAGCATCTTTGCCAACGATTATAACGGCCAAACATGGTTTTTTATCTAATAAGGCAATTTTTTCTTTCAAATTATTTTTAATTTGTGAAGATAAATCAATTCCACTAATTATTCTTATCATATTGTGATTTTATTTAGAATAAAATAAAAGACAAATTAAAATTATTATTTTACATTTAAAAATAAAAGATTACAATGCATAAATATGGCAAAAGGATATATATTAATAGTTACAAATAAGAATACACCTAACATTATTAAAGTAGTAAGAACGCCGGCTCGTCCAGAAATTCGAGCGGAAGATTTAGTGGGAATTAAAGAAACCAATGATATATCAACAATAGTTTATTATGCCTATTTTAAAAATTATGATAAAATTAGAACCAAAATCTTTAAACTTTTAAATAAAAATAAAATTAAGCAAAGAAGAAAACTTTTTACTTTAAATAAAAACATGAATTTGCAAAGTGTAATTGAAGTCATTTCAAAGATGAATGGTAGAATTTTTGAAAAAAGACTTTATAAATATGTTTTTGAAAATGCGGATATTCAGGAATTACATAAGGAAGAAGAACAAATTATAGAGGACATGAATGAAGAAGAGGCAGAAGATGAAGTGGAAGAAGAGGTCATTTATACTGATATTTCTGTGGCATTAAAATATTTGGAATATGTGGTTAAAAATTTTGATTACGATGAATATAAAGTTGTAAATGGAATAGTGAAGAAAGTAATGGAGGATGATGAGGAAGATGTAAAAGAGTATTTGGAAGGATTGTATAAAGATGCAGATGAAGTGGAGCAAAAGAAAATTGAGGAACAAAAACAACAAAAAGAACAGGAAAAAAATAAGTCGTCACCACCACTTAAAAAAGAAGAAATAATAAGAAGAAAAGAAAAAAAGAATAATAAATCATTATACATTATTTTATTATTATTGTTATTACTTTTGTTATATTTTAAAGCCTGTGAAAAAGAAAATGTTATGAAGGTTATAAAAATACCTGAACCAGAGCCAATAAAAATAGTGGAACCTCTTGAGCCGGAGCCAATAGTTGTGGCAGAAGAACCGGAAATTTATCAATTTTGCGAATTCAATGAGGCAATAAAAAATCACAATAACAATATTTTGACAAAAAAAATAATAAATATTCCACAAAACCATATGTTATTTATTGATAATACACCCATTAGAAAAAGTAAAATGCCAGATTTCATTTTTAATTATGATTGCGAAACGACAAATCCTTTATTGACAGCGATTTATTACAACAATTTATATGCAATAAATGTCTTAATACAAGATACGAGATTTAATTATTTTGGTAATTATCAAACTCCATTGATGACGGCAATTAGATTAAAGGCTACAAATAATATTATTACTACCATAATGAATGCATATGACATTGATGAGAGAAATGTATTTAACGAAATTGCTTTGATGTTTTTATCAGTTTATAATCCTAATCGTGAACTTTTAACTGAATTTATAGAAAAAAATGCAAAGGCAGATATTAGAGATGATATCAAAAATACTGCCCTCATTTATGCAATCAAATATGATGTAAGCACTGATTTTATTAAATTGTTATTCAATAATAGTGTCGCAAAAGATAAAAATAATATAAGAAAATCACTACTTTTGATAACGGCCATCAAAAATAATGTTAATTTGGATACAATAAAATTCATAGTTGAAAATGGTGCAAAATTAAATTTTGTAGATAAATATGGCTTGAAACCTTTTACCTATGCCATTAAAAATAAAGAAATAAAACGAGAAATTATTGATTACCTTGTGGACAAGAAGGCAAATGTGAATAATACGAATATCAGTGATGAAGGTCACAATACGATTACTTATGCAATTAAAAATGGTTACGACATTAAATTAATCAAAAAAATACTCAATACAAAAGGATTTAATATTACTTACTTTGAATGTAGTGTTGAAAAAAATAAAGAAAGAAAATGTGAAAAGAATCCACTTGTGTATGTAATTAAACAAAAAGCAGGAAAGCAAATTGCAAATTTATTACTAAAACGAGGATTTAAAACTGATTATACATATTATGACAGAAAATTGAAAAAAGTTGTAAACATAAAAGAATTGGATGAAATTATGAAAACGAGGTATTTAAAATGATAATTTAACAAATTTAAAATATAATTATTTTTTGTAATTTATTTTATATAAACTACAATATGAATAAAAAATGATAAACTTTTATGTTAAAAATATATAATTCACTTTCAAAGACTCTTGAAGAATTCGTTCCATTGGACAAAAACAACATAAGATTTTATTGTTGTGGAATTACTGTATATGATAGGGCACATATTGGCAATGCAAAAACTTATATTTCTGCTGATATTTTGTTTAGACTTTTAAAAGAATTATATCTAAATGTAAAATATGTAAGAAACATTACGGATGTAGATGATAAAATAAATAAACGAGCCGTGGAAAAGAAAATTTCAATACAGGAATTGACAACAGAAACCACTAATTTAATGCATAAGGATTTCTCTTATTTGCATCTATTGGAGCCGTCTGTGGAACCCAAAGTTACGGAACATATACCAGAAATAATTAATTTGATTGAACAACTTGTTAAAAATGGTAATGCTTATGTTAACAAAGGACATGTTTTGTTTGACACTTCTACCTTCGCGGAATATGGAAAATTAAGTGGCAGAACACTTGATGATATGATTGCAGGAGCAAGAGTTGAAGTTGCTCCATATAAAAAAAATCCAACTGACTTCGTACTTTGGAAACCAAGTCATGATATAGATGACAAATCAGCAAGATTTGAAAGTCCTTGGGGCATAGGTCGTCCAGGTTGGCACATTGAATGTTCCGCCATGTCTCATAAACATCTTGGGGAAAATTTTGACATACATTTAGGTGGAAATGATTTGAAATTTCCGCATCATGAAAATGAAATAGCCCAATCCTGTTGTGCTTTTCCAGGAAGTATTTTTGCAAAATATTGGATACATATAGGATTTTTGTTAGTGGATGGTGAAAAAATGAGTAAAAGTTTAAACAATTTTTATACTCTGGAAGATATACAAAACAAAGGTTTTAAAGGGGTGGCTTTAAAATATTCTTTTTTAAAAAATCATTATAGAACACCATTTAACTTTACTTTTGATTTGTTGGAAGAGGCTGAAAAAAACTTAATTGATTTGCATAAAATTGTGAAAGATGTAGATGCTGATGAAAAATTAAATGCGAATATATTAGAATTTTTATGTGACGATTTGAATACACCAAAAGTTTTGGCAGAATTGTATAATTTAAAAAAACAGCCATCAGCACTTAAAAAAGCAATGGAATTTTTGGGAATTTATGATGAAATTTATTACAATAAAAAGGCCAAAATAAGTGAAGGTGAAATTGTAAAATTAATAAATGAAAGATTAGTGGCAAAAAAAAACAAAAACTACACAATGGGTGATGAAATTAGAAAAATGCTAGAAGAAAATGGAGTTATGATAAAAGATACAGCAACTGGAACGGATTGGGAAATAAAATAATTTAAGTTAACATTCTAACTATTGAATTTCCAAAAACAAAATAAAAGAATAAAAAAATAATCGATAAACCTATTAAATATAAAAGATATTGCATTATAAAAAAAATTATTCTATATTTATATAATAATTCAAATTAAAAAAAAATCAAATTATTTTTTTTATTCAAGCGGTATACC
>JAITOR010000017.1 GCA_031289855.1 Rickettsiales bacterium | reverse complement strand
TAAATCTCTGTAGGTCAGGAGATGAAAAATTAGAAATCACATACACACATCCAATCAAATATATTAAAAGAAATAAGCGAGAAAACTTACTCTTACTCTCTCTCTCTCTCTCTCTCTCTCTCTGGGCTGGCGAAGTTAAATTTAATAAATTTCATAATAACAATAATAAATTTCATAATAATAATTGGTTTATAACATTGTAACTTCATCATAAGTGGCCAAAAGATAAAAAGCAAATAAAAACAATGGTTTAATCAAAATTAGTAAATCAATATTTTTTACAATAACTTTCATGTCTTTTTCAAATTATACTCCTATATTTTGTTAATATTATTTATATTATACATCATAAATGTAAATCATGGAAGTATATAAAAAAAATAAATAATTATCATTTTAGTACTTCCGCAATCAATATTATCTGTCATAATAAAAACATGAATATATGTAAATGTTATAAAATTACCACCAAAAGCAATGAAATTTTTGCTTTTACCAGTGCTTCTCAAAACATGGTTTACAATGAGGTTTTGTATATTTCCTTTGTGACCAACGAAGTGCAAATAAAAACCGATAATGTAATTATTTCTAACATAATTGTTGAAAATATTGATGACTTTGTCAATGCAAATGTGGAAGTATTTATTCTTAAAGACAATGAAAAAATCAATGTTATGGATGGCCACATAACGAATATTTCTCATATAAACAATATTTTTACGGCAAATGTAAAGGGATTGAAAAGCAAAATTAACAAAACAATTGGAACGATTTATAGCCCATTTTGTAGGGCGGAATTTTGCGATAATAAATGCACTCTAAATAAAGAAAATTATATTGGAATTAAATGTGATAAAAGTTTTAAAAATTGTTGTGAAATTGGTAATAATCTAAATTTTAGAGGAGAACCATATCTATATTCGCACTAAAAAATGTTCCAATATATAAGAAGCGGAAATTTTATCAACATTTTTTTTGATATCCCCCACCCCTCTCATTACCTCTTCAGCCTCAAAACTTGTTAGGCTTTCGTTGCAATAAACCATCGGAATCTCAATAACTTTTGCTAAATTTTCAGCAAATCGTTTAACAAACTTCGTTATTTCACTTTCTTCATCATTGAAATATAGCGGTAAACCCACGACAATGCCTTTCGCTTTCTTTTTTTTAATCATTGTTTGCAAAACTTCAAAGTCCTTTTTATTGCTTTGTCGTATTAACAACTCACTTGGCATACATATTTTTCTTGTGTCATCAGTGATTGCAATTCCTATATTTTTTGTACCCACATCGAGCCCAAGTAATTTTCCCATAGGACACATCTCCCAAAATTCGTTTTTATCGTAAATCACTTAAAAAAGCCCTTCACATCATTAAATGTAGCAAAAATCATTACCGTTAGCAATATACAGATACCGGCTTGTAATAACCTTTCCTGTATTTTTTCAGGAATTGGTCGTCTAACAATCATCTCGATGAGTAAAAAGAATATTTGTCCGCCATCCAATACGGGAATTGGTAATAAATTCATAAGTCCAAGATTAGCAGATAACATACCGAGAAAATAAATCACAAGTATAATGCCACCATTAAAACTTTGAGCTGAGTATTGAGCAATTTTCAACGGACCACCTAAGCCATCACCTCCTCTTTTTCCAGCAATCATTTGTCCCAACACTACAAGTGTATTTTTTGAAATCTTATAGGTGGTTTTAATCCCCTGCCCCATTGATTGGAAAAAATTTAACCTTTTACTTTCGGTATTTGTTGACGTGATACCAATAAAATAGCCCTCAATATCATTTCCAAACATGTCTTTTGTTATTTTTTTTGTTGGAATTATTGTAACATTTTGTTTCGCCCCGTTTCTCAAAAATTTTATGTTTAAAACTTCACCATTACCAATACCAACTATTGCCTGTATTTGATTGAATGTATCTATTTTTTCTCCATTTATTTCAATAATTTCATCATTTTTTTGTAACACATTGAATGCTGCACTCTCCGATAAAATATCGCTTATAATGGGCTTTGTTATTGAAATTCCATCAGTCATATACATTGAAGCGAATAGTAATATTGCAAAAACAAGGTTAAAAATAGGCCCCATTGCAGTTATAATAAGTTTTTTCCATGCCGGTTGAAAATAAATAATCGTTTTTTTTTCCTCTTCTGTTACGGTTTTCAATAATTTTTTATCTGCAGTACCAGAACTGGCATCGGCATCTCCATACATCATTACATACCCACCTATTGGTAACATTGATATTTTCCATCTTTCACCCCTTTTGTTATTCCAACCAAATACCTCTTTTCCCATACCAATTGAAAATGAAGCCACACGAACTTTACACCATACACATGCAATGTAATGTCCAAATTCATGCACGAATACGAGCAATGAAATTACAAATATGAAAGCAAAAGCATTGTATAAAAAAGTTAAAATTGATGTCATAAAATATTAATAGTTTATAATATAATATATAATGAAAATTTAAAAACACAAAATTATTTTTCACCACAAAAAAACCATATATTGATTAATATGGTTTTTTATCATCTCTCTCCTTTCAACTTTTTTATTTTACAAGTGTAATTGCAGTCCTATTTTTAGCCCATGATTCTTCATCACTTCCCTTAACTATAGGTCTATCTTTTCCATAACTTATGGTTTTGATTTTTGCTGATGGTACACCATTCTTAACTAAATAAGATTTTACTGCATTTGCTCTTTTTGCACCCAATGCAATGTTATATTCTCTGGTTCCCCTTTCATCACAATGTCCCTCAATTGTAATTTTACCTTTTTCACTCTTCAAAGCTACAACTTGTTTCCTTAAAGTGCTTATGGCATCCGATCTTAAATTATATTTATCATAATCAAAATACACTCTATCATCAGTTAGTTCAGCAGTGCTACTTACAGTAGGCTTTTCAATTCTTTTTACAACCTCTTCACAAGCGGACTTTTTAGCCTTTTCACAAGTTTTACTTTTGATATCCTTAGTGGATGTTAATCTTGCTTCACATTTACTAACAAATATAGGTTCACAAGCAGCTTGTTTATTTTTTGCTTTTAAGATTGTAGGATTAGAAACTAAGTTTTTAATTATTTCTTCCACTGCCGGGTTTTTTTTACCACCACAGGCTGAAATAAACAAAACTAATGCTAATAATAATATCTTTTTTTTCATTCAATATCTCCAACATTCAATATTTGAATATTACAACAATAAATTTTATTTGTCAAATAAAGTTGACAAAATTTATTTTAATACTATTTTATCAATATCTAATGTGTTTTATAATAATATATGAAAAATGCCTTAAATATTACAAGAGAACAAAATTTTCCTGATTGGTATCAGGAGGTTGTTGATAAAGCAGATTTGGCAGAAACTTCTTTAAGTAGAGGTTCAATGGTTGTAAAACCTTATGGGAATGCAATTTGGGAAAATATAAAAAATATTTTTGATAAAAAAATTAAGGAACTTGGAGTGCAAAATGCATTATTCCCAGCATTAATTCCAGTGGAATTGTTGGAAAAGGAGGCAGAACATGTGGCAGGTTTTGCCAAAGAATGCGTGGTAATTACACATCACAGGTTGGTGCAGGACAAAGGGACTTTAATTCCTGATCCCAATAGTAAGTTGGAAAAACCTTACATTCTTCGTCCCACCAGTGAAACAATTATTGGAGAAAGTTTTAGTAAATGGATAAATTCTTACAGAGATCTTCCACTCTTGATAAATCAATGGGGTAATGTGTTTCGATGGGAAATGCGAACAAGATTATTTTTGCGAAGTGTAGAATTTTTTTGGCAAGAAGGACATTGTGTATTTAAAGATAATGATGGAGCCGAGGAAAATGCAAAAACATTTTTAAATGTATACAAAGATTTGGCAGAAAATTATATGGCAATTTATAGTTATATTGGACAAAAAACAGATGATGAAAAATTTGCAGGTGCAGATAAAACTTATAGCCTGGAACCCATGATGCAAGATGGTAAAGCCGTGCAATTTGCTACGTCGCATAATTTGGGGCAACATTTCACAAAATCTAGCGATATTAAATTTACTGATGAAAATGGAAAAGAACAATTTGCCTATTCTACTTCGTGGGGCTTTTCCACAAGAAGTATTGGTGCTTTGATTATGAGCCATAGTGATGATGATGGGCTTGTTTTACCACCAAAAATTGCACCGTATCCAATTGTGATAATTCCAGTGATACATAATGAAGATAAAAAGTCCACAATATTGGAATATTGTAATAAAATTAAAAATGCTATCAAATGTGATGTTTATATTGACAATGGCTATGATAGTCCGCAAAATAAAAAATGGAATTGGGTTAGAAAAGGTGCTCCTTTGAGGCTTGAAATTGGCGAAAGAGATACAGAAAATAACTCAATTTTTTATGTTAGACGAGATAAAATTTTGGAAAAAAATAATGTGAGTTTTGATGATTTTGTAAATAAATATCAAAACGAATTGGATGAATTGCAAAATAATTTATTACAAAAAAGCAAAGAAAATTTATACAAAAACACAAAACAGGTGGAAAATATAGAAGAAATTAAAAAAATAATAAAAGATAAAGTATTTATCAGTATTCCAGCATCTTTATGGCAGAACAAAGAATTGGAAAAAATTATGGAAGAAAATTCCGTTTCTTACAGAAACAAACCATTTGAATTAAAAGATAGAATAATAATTGGAAAGGCTTATTAAATGAAAGAAAAAAATGTAATTTTTTTAAATATCAAAAAAAAGAACACCTATAAAAGTTCTATTATAGAATTTGCAAAAAATACTGATAATAACTTATTTAAAGAACTAAATAAAATAGATAGTTTAACAAAAAATATTTTAAGAGAAATGGCAAAAAATAACAAAGTAACAAATATTTTGATGTTAAATATTGATAGAAAAAAATTAAAATTTTTACATCATGAGAACAGAAAAATATTATATGTAAATAAATTAAAAAAATATCTTAAAAAAGTAAAATAAATTACAATACATTTAAATCTGTAACCAATGACACATCTTGGAAGCCAATTTTATAAACTTCACTGATGACTTTTATTATTATTGAATATTCGATTCCCTTGTCTGCTAATATAAATATTTTGATATTTTTATCATTATTTGTAATTTCATTAATTTTTTTCCCGATGGTTTCCAATACTATTAAATCCTTATCCAAATAAATTGTTCCCTCTTTTTTAATTGAAATGGCAATTGGCTCTTTTTTTACCACAATAACTTCCGCCTTTCCCTTTGGTATATCAATCCTAATTCCCCCAATGGTATTATGGGTTGCAACCACAAAAACTATCAAAAGTAACAAAAATAAAACACTAAACAAAAACAGGGTATTTTCTTTAAAATCTGTTTGTAGATGCCTTAAAAGTATATTTGTTTTTATCCTTGAAATTCTTCTCATACATTTTGCTCTAATTCTTTTGATAAAATTACATAAATGTCATTACAAAAAATCGCCATTTCATCCTCAAAATCATTAATTTTTTTATTATAATGAATTCCAAAAATTAATGCTGGAATTAAAACAAATAATCCCAAAATAATACCAAAAAGTGCAGATGCAATACTTGGGGCGATTATAGATAAACTCGTATCTTGTCGCATTGCTATTACATTGAAAGTATTTATTAAATTCCAACTGGTGGCTAAAAATCCAATTACACCAGATGATGAGGAAATTATTGCTAAAAAATTCATTCCAAATCTTATCTTTTTTAAAGATTTTGTAAGGGCATTTTCCATTATCACATTCAATCTTTCTTTGAATGCCTCTCTTTTTCCATTATCCTTATCTTGAATTATTTTCACCACATTTATACCTTCCCATTCCTGCATTGCTGCAGCAAAAATCACAGCAGAAGGATAAGTTTGATTATTTTTGATTTTTTGATATATTTCCTCAAGCACACTACCAGACCAAAATATTTTTTTAAATTTATTGGTCCTTATGTTTAAAATACGAAATTTAAAAAATTTGTCTATTATTATTGCCCAACTCCACACCGAATAAAAAATTAACACAAGATACAATAGGCTTGTAAATATGTCCACATTTTGAAAAATGGTTGATATTTGAAAATTTATTATATTTAACATAAAAAAAATAATATTATTCTTATAATAATACAATTAAAAAAATATTTTTCAAATTATTTATATAAATCAATTATTTTCCAAACATTTTTTAATTTTCCAGGTAAAATGACCATAACCGCATTTCATTGGTTTAAAACACAAAATCATTATTGCAATAGTTTTCTAATTTCATTTGCTCCCTTTTCTGCTGCATTTTCTCCATTTAAATACCCCAATTCTTTTATAATATCCTTTGTTTCTGCAATTTGTTTTTTTGTCAAATCGCCATCTTTCAAAAGTTCATTTATTTTTTCAGCAATCAAATCACTATCCGCCCTGTCACCTATAAATTCAGGTATAATTTCCCTACCAGCAATAATATTTACTAAATTTGCAAATTTAATTTTAATTAATAATTTGCCAAGTTTATTTGTCAAATAATTCATCGTATAAACCACCACCAATGGCACACTATGTATATTAAATTCAAATGTGTTTGTTCCAGATTTTGCAATGGCAAAATTTGCTTGTTTTAAAATTTTCGTTTTTTCATCGGCATTGACAACTATATTACAATTAAAACTCTCATCCATTGCAATGTATTTAAGAATTGTTTCTGTGTTTTTTGTGGCAAAAATATTTGTTTCAATATCGTAATCATAATCTTTTTTTAAAATATTTATAGCCTCAATCATTATGGGAAAAATTCTCGATACTTCACCTTTTCTGCTACCAGGAGTTAATATAAAATTATACAAATCTCCATGATAAACATTTTGCTTGCTATCCTCATTTATATCATCAAAAATTGGATGTCCTATAAATTTTGCAGATAAACCATGTTTTTCAAAATATGGTGGTTCAAATGGCAAAATACACAGCAAAAGATCATACATTTTAGATATTTTTTTCGCCCTTTTTTCTTTCCAAGCCCATACGGAAGGTGCAATTAAATGAACTTTTTTAGCGTTACAATTTTTAAGTCCTTTAATTACACGAAAACAAAAGCCAGGAGAATCTATTGTAAGTATAATGTCTGGTTGTTCTTTTTCTATCTCACTTATGGTTTGTTTTATTAAATTATTGATTTTAAAAATATTTGGCAACACCTCAAAAACACCCATCACATTTATTTCCTTTATGTTGAAAAGTGATTTTAAACCTTGTTTTTCCATCTTTTCTCCACCTATGCCAACAAATTCAAAATCATGCATAGCAGTCATAAACTTACTTCCCAATAAGTCGCCAGACATTTCACCTACAATTATAAAGATTTTCATTGAATATTAAGCTCCTTAATCATTGCTTCTGCTATTTGCACGGCATTTAATCCTGCTCCCTTCCTTATATTATCACTTACAATCCACAAATTTAAAGCATTTTTTGTGCTTGGATCTTTTCTAATTCTTGATACATATACAGCATCAGTTCCACTATATTCAAAGGGGGTTGCAAAAACATAATTATTAAAATCGTCCACAACTTCCACACCTTCAAATTTTGATAACAATTCCCTTGCTTTTTCTGGTGTAATGGGTTTTTCAAACTCTATATTTACAGATTCCGAATGCGCATTTAACACAGGAACTCGCACACATGTGGCAGAAACTTCAATCTCCTCGCCAAGAATTTTTTTTGTTTCATCTATCATTTTTTGTTCCTCTGCTGAATTTCCATTTTCCAACGGCACATCAATTTGTGGAATACAATTAAACACAATGCTTTTTTTGAAATTTGTGGGAGTTTTTAAGTTTTTATTTTCACAATATTCTTTTGTATTATCAAATAACTCTTCTTGTGCTTCTTTTCCTGCACCAGATACGGCTTGATAACTTGAAACCACTACTCTTTTTATTTTTGCATAGTCATGCAGCGGCTTTAATGCTACAACCATTTGAGTTGTAGAACAATTAGGGCTTGCCACAATATTTTTATTTTTATAATCTTTAAGTGTTGACTTATTAACCTCTGGCACCACTAATGGCACATCTTTATCCATTCGGTAAAATGATGATTTGTCAACCACAATACAGCCCTGTTTTGCTGCAATTTTGCCATATTTGTCACTAATACTGCCACCAACTGCGAAAAACGCAAATGTTGTTTCGGTAAAATCATATTTATCCAAATCTTGCACCACTAACTTTTTATTCCCAAAATCTAATTCTTTGCCTGCTGATTTTCCTGATGCAAGCGCAATAACTTCATCCGCTGGGAAATTTCTTTGGATTAAAATTTTTAAAAGCTCAGTGCCTGCCATACCTGTCGCACCAACAATTGCAATTTTCTTTACCATAAAAATAAATTTTGTTTATACATTAGATAGTATAAAACATAAAAATAAAAAGTCTATATTTTAAATTTCATAAAATTTTTCCTCCTTTATAATGATTCATAAAATAATTATAAATCATTAATGATATTTAGGGAAGTACAAAAAAAAATATTATTACTTGACAATATTTATATTATTTAAGATAATATAGTTATGTTTGATGGTATAATGGAATATTTTTTTTTAAATAGAATTGCAAGAAGTTTTAAACGACCTCTAAGAAAAAAATATTCAAGAAAAATGGTAAAATACAATCTTAAAGTTGTAAAAATTACATATAAAAATATTGCAAGACGATATAGTATGTCAATCAAAAAAATATATTATTCACTACCTTTGAAAGTTATAGTGGCAGATTTAGAGGGTGCCTACGGATTATGTGCCGTCTATATGGATAAAAAAAATTTTTTCAACAAAGAAAAAGTAGCAAAATCAACAATAACATTAAATAGAACCAGCATAACAACAACAACATTTATACACGAATTTGGACATTATATTAGGTTTTTAATAGGACAAATAGCATCCACAAAAAATGAAAAGGCATTCGAAGACTTCAAATTATTAACTGATTTGGTTAGAAGTAGAGCGGATGTAGCAAAAAATAAACGTAATAATTATTGGTTAAGAGGTGCTTTTACGGTTGAAGAAGAGGAAAATTTTGCAAAAACTTGGGAACAATATTTTAGAGATGGCGATGCTCCAACTAAAAAATTAAAAAAACTTTTTACAACATTTAAAAGAGAAATTTTTTATGATATGCATCGATTAAATGAAGAAAGATCAAAAAAGGGGTGGAGAAATTACGAATTTTTTGAGGATTTAGAAGTAAAAGTTACACCAGAAAGGCGAAAATTTCTTGATACATTGTTATTGGGGCAACGATTAAAAAAAAGAGCCATCACACCAATAATATTGGAATGGTATATTTATTTGATGTTTGCTTTTATTATATTGAGATATTTGATAAGAGTTTTTAAAATCGAAATATAAATTTTGACTAAAAAAATAGCCTTATTACAAGGCTATTTTAATATATGGTCGGAGTTACAGGATTTGAACCTGTGGCCTCTACGTCCCAAGCGTAGCACTCTACCAAACTGAGCCAAACTCCGTGTTTATTAACTAAGCACTCAATCTTTTTCTACCCACCGCTCTTCTGGCATTCAATATTTTTCTACCTGACTTAGTGGCATTCCTTGCCCTAAAGCCAACTTTATTTCTTCTCCTAACCTTACTTGGCTGGTATGTTCTCTTTGTGCTCATATCATTTTCATAGTTAATACTCTCTAAAGATAGAGTATTATTTTATAATTGTCAAATTAATTTGCGAAAAATTCTTTCATTTTTCCCCTTCTCTTTATTCGCCTCATACTTATTGGGTAAAAGTTGTTAATTAAAGATTTAGGTAAAATAAAATACCCTTGCGTGGTTCAAATTCGTAAAGTAAAAAACACCAATCCACCTATTTGATAATTTGGTATTGGGATGGTTATTTCGCATTGCCTTTGCCAGTCTTTACGCTATGGCACTTTTTACGAATCATTTGTTAAAGGCACTTGAATAGTTTGTTTAGTTCTTTTTACATTTCTGTTTATTATCTTTTGACCATATTCTGCAATGTAATTAAAATCAATTTTAGGCACTTTGATTTTATTGTAGCCAATAACTACATTATCTAACTTCGCTTGTTTCATTATAGCAGGAACTAATCATAGCAACTTCTAAATTGGGCTCCCTTGTCAAATATCGCTCGATTATATTCATTTCCTTTTAAAATATCAATAATATCATTCGATATTAAACCTTTATGCCTTAAAACTTGTCTTTTATAACACCCTCTTTCAAGTTTTCAAAAATACTATGCAATCTATCCATATTTAATCATCCCATTCCAAAGTATACAAATAAATATTGCCAACCATTATTCTAATTGGTGCTTCGTCACAAGCACCCACTAAAAAGTCTACAAAACCACTTAAACCGCCACTCCACCAACACCAACTCTTTTTTGGTTTAATGGTATTTTTAGCAACAAAACCATTGTTTGCTTTTTTTGGAACTGATACTAAAATTATTTTTTTATCATACCTATCAGTTTCAATTTCAACAAGTTGATTTAGTTCAAGTTTGACATTTATTCCTTCATTATTTTCTAAATAATAATCAGTTTCAACGTCGGTATAGTCTTTTACTTTCATTATTTCAACTCTGCGATTTCCAGCGCTAAAGCCATTTTTTATTGTTCCGCATGAAGTAAGCATTAACAATACTAACAATATAATATATATATTTTTAATCATTTTACCTCCATAAAATAAATTGCTATTTTCCCATTCTTTATCTATTTTTTCTTGTTTTGCTTCTTCATAATATTTGTTTAATTGTTTTTGTCTTGCTCTTACAATTTGTTTTTTCTCAATTTCACTTAAATCATTACTCATAATTACTCCAAATATTACTATATTTTCATTTATTAACGTTTTATTATGATGCTGTTTTTTTTTGTCAAATTTTTCGAAAACATAGTTCTAATAGGTAAAAAATGTGGCTTAAAAATAAAAATATAGACATAGTGTAATATTAATTTTGCATTAGTTAATTTTTATTATGTACT
>JAITOR010000026.1 GCA_031289855.1 Rickettsiales bacterium | reverse complement strand
TATCATTCATTATTCCTTTAACAATTTGTTTGGAGGTTTGTATGAATAAATTGTTAATAAATATCTGTTGTTGGTTTATTCCAAAAAAGAAAAACAAAAGGCATTTTAGAGAAAAACATAGGGAAAAACATAGGGAAAAAATTGTCGCCAATGGTCTCACCATTAATCCAGTTAATAATCCCATTGATGGCATAAACATTAAATCTATTCTCGACAGAGTGAATAAAATAGAAAAAATACTAATTTTTGACTATACCATAAATCATCTTCCTTCGTGGAATGTTTCAAATTTCACGAAACAAATAACAGATCAAACGGAGCATATTCCTATTTTTCTTGCCACCGATGACAATTATTTAAAATATACGGCCACCGTAATGGCATCTATTTTATATAATACCAATTCTTTTATTGATTTTTACATACTTGAAAACAAAATTACGGAGAATGGTAAAAATAAGTTAAATCAAACCATGAAAAAATTCAACAATTTTTCAATTGAATATATTACGATATCCAATGACACTATTGAGATATTTAAAAATACAAACAAACTTAATGCGCATATTTCGGTAATGACCTATATTCGTTTTTACATTCCATCTTTAAAAACAAATCTTGATAGGGCCATATATCTTGATGGAGATATTGTGGTGTTGAGGGATATAAAAAAGTTATTTGACAATAATGTTGATAATTTTGGAATAGGTGCCGTGAAGTTTGGATATTTAGGCGACGGTTTTAATGCCGGAGTGCTTTTGATTAATTGTAAAAAATGGAGAGAAAATAATGTCTTGGAAGAATTATTGAAAATCAATAAGTATTTATATGATCATGAGAGAGGTTCATACAACGATCAAAATGTTTTAAACAAATACTTTAAAAACGATTGTTTGGAATTGGATTTAAAATTCAATTTCATAAATAAGATTTTAAAATATAGTGAAGATAAAAACGATAAATCATTGCAAGAAATGATAATTCGAGGTCGAAATGACATTGTTTTATGTCATTTTGCTGACAAAAATAAACCCTGGAATAACACCATAGATATTTATGGGAAGGATTTCTTATATTTTAAGGATTGGTGGTTCTATACTAGCATGACAGAATTTTATGAAGAAATAAAGGATAAGTTTATTTTTGCACAATAACTTCAATTTCAATTAATCCACTTTTTGGTAATCCTGCCACTTGCACTGTTGTCCTTGCAGGATAATCGCCATTGAAATATGTGGCATAAATTTCATTTACTTTGCTGAAATCTGCAAGATTTGTCATATAAATTGTAGTTTTTACAATATTTGAAAAGTTTAGACCATATTCTTGTAAAATGGTTTTAATGTTATTTAAAGCAAATTTTGTTTGTTCTTCAATGGTGGAACCTAAATTTCCAGACTTTACATCAATACCCAATTGTCCTGAAAGGAATATCAAATCACCGATATCAATACCCTGCGAATATGGACCTATAGCACCTGGTGCATCTTTTATAGAAATAACTTTTTTCATAAAATAATAATTGTTTTTTTTGAGATAATAGGATATGGTTTTAATATATCAAGTTAATTTTAATGTATAAAGTTAATTCAAAATTTTTTTCATATTATTAACTATTTTTGTTGACATTTATATTTTTCGATATATGATGATAGTATCAGTATAAATATATTTTATATTTTATGTTTTATATTAATGTCATTAGTGTGTTGTTATTGCCTGTAGGGGCATATAACAACTAAAACTTTGATGTAGACCAATGGGTTAAAATCTTTTTAAATAATAATTAATAAAATAATAAGGAGAAATAATTATGGGAAAAACTTTATACGATAAAATATGGGACTCGCATGTGGTGGAGGAAAAGGATGATGGAACTACTCTTTTATATGTAGATAGACATTTAATGCATGAAATAACAACTCCAATGGCCTATGAGGATATGGACGCAAATGGCTATACGCCACGAAATGCAAACAAGGCATTGGCGGTGGAAGATCATTGCACCTACACAAAAGACATTGACAGACCAATTGAAGATCCAATTGCACGAAAAGAATTGGAATATCACAAGGAGCATGTTAAAAAATTTGGAATAGAGTTTCATTCATGTGGTTCTTTACATGGTGGAGTATGTCATGCTGTGGCACCAGAATTAGGATTTTCAATGCCGGGTGTAACTTTAACTCAAGGAGATTCACACACTGCAACACATGGTGCGATGGGTGCTATGGCATTCGGTACAGGAACTACCGAGATAGAACATGTGTTGGTAACTCAAACCATTTTACAAAAGAAAATGAAAAATATGAAAATTACAATCAATGGTAAATTGCCAAAATATTCCACCGGTAAAGATGTAATTTTATATGTTATAGGTAAAATTGGCACAAAAGGTGGTACAGGATATGCTGTGGAATTTACGGGTGATGTGATTAAAAATTTAGGTATGGATGAAAGATTAACAATTTCTAATATGGCGATTGAAGGTGGTGCTAGAGTTGGTTTAATTGCGCCAGACGAAAAAACCTTTGATTACATAAAGGGTGCATCTTGGAGTCCAAAAGGTGATATGTGGGATAAAGCAGTTGCTTATTGGAAAACATTAAAGAGTGATGTTGATGCAAAATGGGACAAGGAATATACATTTGAAGGTGCGGATATTATACCACAAGTAACTTGGGGAACTTCACCGGAGGATGAATTTGGTATAGATGGAGTGGTGCCGGAAGCAAAAGATGATACAAAAAAACGAGCATTGGAATATATTGGTGTTAAGAGTGGACAAAAAATTGAAGGTTTAAAAATAGACAGAGTGTTTATTGGAGCCTGTACCAATGGTAGGTTGCAAGATTTTAGGGATGCGGCTGAGATTTTAAAAGGTAAGAAAATAGCAAATGGAGTTAAGGCTATTGCGGTTCCAGGCACCAATTACATAAAACAACGAGCCGAAAAAGAAGGTTTGGATAAAATTTTCTTGGATGCAGGTTTTGAATGGAGATGGGCTGGTTGTTCCATGTGTCTTGCAATGAATGATGATATTGCAGGGGATGGAGAAAGGGTTGCTTCCACATCCAATAGAAATTTCGAAAATAGACAGGGTAAAGGAGCGTTAACACACTTGATGAGTCCAGTGATGGCAGCGGCAGCGGCAGTGAAGGGATATATCACGGATGTGAGGAAAGGAGTTTGATATGCAAACAATTGATATAAAAATAATAAAAAAGGAGAAAAAATGAAAAAATTTACAAAATTAGAAGGAGTAATAGCTCCAATAAAGATAGCAAATGTGGATACTGATAGGATTATTCCAGCCAATTTTTTAAAAGCAATAACAAAAACTGGAATTGGAGGGCATTTATTTCAAAATATGAGATATAATGTTGATGGAAGTTCAAATGAGGATTTTATATTAAACCAACCAGCCTATAAAAACACTGAAATCATAGTGTCTTTGGAAAATTTTGGTTGCGGCTCATCAAGAGAGCATGCAGCATGGGCTTTAGCGGATTATGGCATAAGAGCAGTAATTGCTTCGTCTTTTGCTGACATTTTTTACAATAATAGTTTCAAAAATGGATTATTGCTTATAAAATTGAGTGATGATGAAGTCAGTGAAATAATAAAAGTTGCTGAAAAACCTGAAAAAATAACCATTGACCTGGAAAAGGAAAATGTTGTGGCAGGTGGAAAGACTTATAATTTCAATAATGTGTCGCCATTTCAAAAAAATTGTTTATTAAATGGATTGGATGATATTGGTTTAACATTGCAAAAAAAAGATTTAATCGATAAGTATGAGGAAAAACAAAAAAAAGATTTCCCATGGTTGTGGAGCACAAAATAGGTCATAATGTATAAAATCAACTACGACTGGTCAAAAAATAAAATCGTTGTTGACAAAAAGTAAAATACATTATATTATCTTAATATTATTATATGGAGTTTTTTATGCCAGAATACAAATCGGCGATTTTCAAAAAAAGAGAGATGGCGGGTGCACGAGCATTGTTAAATGCTACAAATAAAAAATATGACACCAATAAGCCAATAATTGCAATCGCAAATTCATTTACGGAGTTTGTGCCGGGACATACACATTTGGATAAAGTGGGAAAATTGGTGGCTGACAAAATTTTTGAATTTGGCGGAATTCCAAAACAATTCAATACAATTGCAATTGATGATGGAATTGCAATGGGTCATGAAGGTATGCTTTATTCACTTCCATCAAGGGAAATAATTGCAGACTCTGTGGAATACATGTGTAATGCTCATAGGGCTGATGCTCTTATTTGTATATCAAATTGCGACAAAATAACTCCAGGAATGATAATGGCATCTATGCGATTAAATATACCTACAATTTTTGTATCTGGTGGACCTATGGAAGCTGGTAGATGTAAAATACAGGGTGAAGATAAGGGATTAGATCTAATTGCCACAATAGTGGCTGCTGCTGATAAAAATGTAAATGCTGAAGATTTGGAAAAGTATGAGAAATTTTCTTGTCCCACTTGTGGTTCCTGTTCTGGAATGTTCACTGCAAATTCAATGAATTGCTTAGCGGAAGCATTGGGACTTACATTGCCTACCAATGGAACCTTATTGGCAACTCATACCAATAGACGAACATTGTTTGAAAATTCAGCAAAAGCAATATTGGAAATTACTGAAAAATATTATAAACAAAATGATGAAAATGTATTGCCAAAAAGCATTGCAACAAAAATTGCTTTTGAAAACGCAATGAGTCTTGATATTGCAATGGGTGGCTCAACTAATACCATATTACATATTTTAGCGATTGCCAACGAAGCTAATGTTGATTTTACTATGAAAGATATTGATGCTCTTTCAAAAAAAGTTCCTCATTTATGTAAAGTGGCTCCTTCATCAAAGTATTATGTGGAAGAAGTGCATAGAGCTGGTGGAATTATGGCTATTATGGGTGAATTAAAAAGGATTGGACTTATTAATAATAATGCAAAAACAATAACTGGATTGACCATTGGTGAATTGGTTGATGAGTATGATATTTTAGGGAAAAATAAACATGAAGATGTGTATAAATCAGCACCGGGTGGCAATTATAATTTAGAGCCATATTCACAAGATAAAGAGTATGAGGATGTTGACAAAAACAGGAAAGATGGAGTTATTAGAAATTATTATAATGCCTACTCAAAAGATGGTGGATTGGCAACTTTGTATGGAAATTTAGCAACTGAAGGTTGTGTAGTAAAAACGGCCGGTGTGGATGCCAGTATTTTAAAATTTAAGGGAAAAGCCGTTGTATGTGAAAGCCAAGAGGAAGCCGTAGAAAAAATACTTGGTGACAAAGTTAAATCTGGTGATGTAGTGGTGGTGAGATACGAAGGACCAAAGGGTGGACCAGGAATGCAAGAAATGTTGTATCCAACCTCATTTATTAAAAGTAAAGGTTTGGGAAAATTTTGTGCCTTAATTACAGATGGACGATTTAGTGGTGGAACGGCAGGGCTATCTATTGGGCATGTATCACCTGAGGCGGCAGAAGGTGGTTTGATTGCATTTGTAAATGATGGTGATGAGATTGAAATTGATATTCCTGGTAGAAAGATAAGTTTGAATGTTGATGAAAGTGAATTAAAAAATAGAAAAAGTGATTTTAAACCAAAAAATAGAAATAGAATTATACCAAATTCATTAAAATTATATGCAGCAAATGTGGAAAATGCGGCAAAAGGTGGTGTAAGAAAAAAGATTGATTAGAATTAATTCTATTTTTTATTTACTTGACTATTTAGTATTTATCGTATATAGTATGAATATATGATAGATTTACATACACATAGTGTTTATTCGGACGGCTATTTTACCCCAGAGGAAGTTGTTGAAAAAGCATACAATAAAGGTGTTAGGACGCTCGCTTTATCAGATCATGACACGTTGCAACAGGTGCCAGATTTTTTAGAGGCAGCAAAAAAATATCCAGCCTTGAAACCTATAATTGCCTGCGAAACATCATCAAGATATGAATTGGATGATGAAAAAGAAGTACATATTTTGGCATTAGGGGTGAAAAATTTAGATATATTAGAGCAACACATAAAAAAAGCAAGATTTATTAGAAATGCAGCAGTTATTGAAAGAATAAAATTATTACAGCAAAATGGTTATGATATTAATTTTGATGAAGTAATATTAAGTTGCAAAGGAACTTTTACAAACGAACACATAAAAAGGATTTTGTATACAAAAAAACTTGTGCCAGATGTGAGTGAAAAATTGTCTTTTTTCAAAAGTGGAGGAATTGCAAGATGTTGCGTGTATCCACAATTTCCCAATTCAAAAGAAACAATTGAGGCAATAAATGCAAGCGGCGCAATATCTGTATTGGCACATCCATACAAGTTTGAATTAAATGATGAAGATTTAACAAAATATGTGAAAGAATTAACGAGTTATGGATTGAAAGGAATTGAGGCTTATCATTCAAATCAAACTTTGAAAGAAACGGTGTTTTATTTGGAATTGGCAAAGAAATTCAATTTATTTGTTAGTGGAGGAAGCGATCATCATGGAAAACCCGAACAAATGCACAAGGAATATGGTTGGAGTAATAAATTGGCACAAAAAATTCCAGAGGATTTGGCAGAGAAAATGGGGTTTCATTGATATAATAAGTAAATTTATGAGATAAATGACCTAATTAATTTTGGTTACGGATGCTTAGTTTTCTATCTGTCCGGTTTAGCAAAACAACTACCCACTTATCTCAAGTACATGGTAATTAAATAAAGATAATTGTCAATAAATAAATTTTGGATTTGGCATAGAAATGTTATTTTTACAATAATTTCAATAAATTACTTATAATTCCATTAGTCGTTACCTTGATTCCCGCATTAGGTCCTTTAATCACTAATGGAGTTTTGTTGTAATATTTGCTTGTGATACTTACAATATTATCAGTATATTGAGTTGAGGTCAAAGTATGTGATTTACTTATAACTTTAATTTTTGCTTCGCATTTTCCTCCCTCGATTTTCCCAACATATCTTAAAACACTATCGTTTTTATTGGCCTCTGTTGTCATTTTTAAAATCTCCTCATCGTTAATTTCAACCAAACTTTGTATTTTTACATCACTTAAATCAATTCTGTAACCAATTAATCTTGCCAAAATTAATAATTTTTCACTTACATCCAAACCGCATAAATCTTCATTTGAATCTGATTCTGTGGAGCATTTTTCCTTCGCATCAAGCATCATATCACTAAATTTCTTTTTTTCACACAAATTATTGAAAATATAACTCAATGTGTCGGAAAATATACATTCAATCTTTGTAATTTCATCGCCAGAAGATAACAAATCTTTTATTGTTGAAATTATTGGAAGTCCAGCACAAACATTCGCCTCATAAAAAAAACTTTTCTTATGTTTTTCAAATATTTTTTGTAGTTTTTCCAACTCCTTCAAAGGTAGAGTATTTGCTTTTTTGTTAGAGGTTACAATATTAAAACCATTTTCAATAAATTTTGTATAATTTTTTACCATCATCTCCGATGAAGTGCAATCAACTAAAACATAGTTAAAATCAGTCTTAGTTTTAAATTTTGCAATAATTTCATCATAATCCCCGTAGGGTTCATTGTTGTATTCTTTTGAATTGAAGATTCCAATTACATTCAATTTGTCATGGCCATTCAATATTTGTGATACTGCGCCACCTATTAAATCTTTGCCAGCAATCAAACAATTTATCATCTTCTTTTCAAACAAAAAGTTATGAATTGCTCTTACGGCCAAATTTCCCTGTTCTGCATCCACAGAAAATGTTATATTCATTTCACCAAAATCTTGTGCTATAGCAACAATATTCACATTCGCTTTACCTAACCCAGTAAAAATTTTACCACTAATTCCAGGAGTTTTCGCCATTCCATAACCAGCAACAGCAATTATAGATTGTTTTTCCTTAACTTTTATACTTAATTCGTGCAAAAATTCTCTTTCTAATGCTTCTTTTGCCTTCTCCAAGTCATTATTTTTAATGCCAAAACAAATGGTTATTTCACTTGATGATTGTGATATGAAAATTACACTAACATCTACCGAATTCAACGAAGTAAATACTCGCTTTGAAAAACCACTAATTCCAATCATTAAAAGTCCTGTTACGGACATCAATGCTATATCATCAATTTTAGATATACCTTTTATTTTAAAATCTTCATTTGTTTCAGCAGAAATGATGGTTCCTTTATTATCTAAATTATAAATATTTCTTAAATTTATTGCGATATTTTTATCAATCGCCGGTTGTAAAGATTGTAAATTTATAATTTTGTTACCAAAATATGATAATTCGGCCATTTCTTTATATGAGATTTTATCAATTTGAATTGCGTCGGGCACAACTTTTTGATTTGCGGTTAAAAGTCCATTTACATCTTTCCATATGATAAATTCATTGGCATCTAATATGGAAGCAATTAAGGCCGCGGAGTAATTACTGCCATTTCGTCCAATGGTTGTCATATTTTCTTTTTCATCACTACCGATAAATCCAGCAATTATGTAACTTTCATTTTGCTTGAAAGTTTTTTTAATATTTTTCGTTGTTTCTTCAATTTTAATTTTTGTTTCTCCATAGTATGGGTTAGTAAATTCAGTTTTTATAACCTCTCTTGCATCTACATGCTTTATTTTTGTATATTCGTTAACAATTTTTGATGACAATAATTCACCTGAACCCATAATTTTATCAAGTATCTTCGTGGGTAAATCTTCAAGTAAATAAATTGCATCTAAACATTTTTTAACATTATCGAAAATTTCATTCATGAATGAAAAATCAATTTCTAAATCCTTACAAATATTTTTATGGAAATTTGCAATAAATTCTAATTGCATTTCATACTCTCGCAAACCACTCGTTGCCGTTTTTGCAACCTTGATGAAAGCATCTGTAATACCATAAAAGGCTGAAAAAACATTTATGCTCTTTTTTTTTTCAATAACTGATGCGATTAACTTTACATCGTCTGCATTTTTAAGTATAGAACCACCAAATTTATAAACTTTAAACACAGATTGAATTATTATAGAATAAAAAATAAATGCAAATAAATTGCTTTTTAATTTAATATTATTATTATGAAGGAATAGAATACGATATTGTTAAATTATGGAAAAGAATTTTGTCATAAAGAATGGTGCTTTAAAGGGTATTGCATTGTTTAGTCCTGAGGTAAGTCCAGAAGATTCTTCTGGTAGCGAAGGAAGTGTGTCTTTAACTATAAAAGATAATAAATTAACATTTAAAATTTCTTCTTTTAGATATGTTTTAGTTGGTGAAGAATCGATAGAAATAAATGACAATGTTGATTTGATTTTACCTTTAAAAAAATTACAAGATATAGTTAAAAATTTTGACAATGAACAAGAATTAAAGTTTAAAATTAAAGATAGCGATATAGAAATCAAAATTAGTGGTATCAAATACAAGTTGAAAGCATTGGAAATGAATGATGGACAGATAATTCAGGAGGAAAGGGGTGAAGAATATTTAGTTAAAACATCAAAATTTTTGGAGGGATTCAAAAAACTTAAAATCGCTATGGGTGATGATGAAGTTAGATATTATTTGAATGGAATTCATACTGAAATTTTGCAAAATAAAAATAATGAAAATGATTTATTTTTTGTGGCCACAAGCGGTCATTTAATGGGAACGTTTGGTCACAAACAAGAGGGTTTTGAGATAAAAGAAAAAGCAATTGTGCCAAAAAAAGTTGTAAGTGAGGTAATAAAGGTTTTGGAATCAGCGAGTGAAGAAGTTAAAGTTTCTATTAAAAATAATAAAATGTCAGTTAAAACTGAAAAATTGGAAATTTTGGTTAAATTGATTGAAGCGGAATTTCCTGATTATAATAGAGTTATTCCTAATGAAAATAGCAAAACAATTACGTTTGAAACTGATATTTTTAAAACAACTTTAAGCAAGATACTTATCATATCTGCCACTGATAAAAGCAAAGAAGTTACCTTATTATCAAAAGACAAGGTATTAAATCTTGAAGTTGTGAGTGAGAATGGACAAACGGCTGATGCGGAAATTCCTTTAACAAATGATTTTGATGAATTAAATACAAAATTGAATTCAAAATATATTTTAGATATTTTGGCACAAATAGTGGGGGATGGCAACACAAAGATCAGATTTTTTGATGGAAATTCTCCATTAATTATAGAAAAAGAAAATGATAAAAATTTATTATATGTGGTAATGCCAATTAGAGTATAAATGTTTATAGACATAGAGGGTGGCAATGCGAGTGGTAAAAGTACTATAATTAAGTGTTTAGTGGAAAACTTAAAAAATGAAGGGAAAAAAGTTATACATTTGAAATCTCCTACTTTCCCCTTTGATAAGATGTGGCAAAATATAAATGATTGTGATTTATTGACGAAGTATTATTTTTTTAGAGCAATAGCACAAAATGATAGTGAAAAAATTAAACGGCTCAAAAATGAATATGATTTTGTGATACTTGAAAGATACTTATATGAAACGGAAGCTTTTGATTTAACTATTGAAAAATTAAATGGGGAAACAACAAATTTAATTTCAAAACATATAAATTATAGTGATTTGTTAAAACCTGATTATGTATTTTTTTTGGATATTAGCGATGAAGAAAGAATAAAAAGAATAAAAGAAAGGGGGAATGATATTGATATTTGTTATTGGGAAAAAATAGAATTTCAAAAAATATATAATGAATTTTATAGAAAAATAGCAATGAGAGAAAAATTTATCGTCATTGATGCTGAAAAAGAAATTCCAGAAAGATGTGTTGATAAAATTTGCGAATTTATTTTTACTCACTATATTTCATAATATGGATTATGATGTTATAATAATTGGTGGTGGTAATGCAGGTTTAGAAGCAAGCACAGCCAGTGCAAGACTTGGCAAGAAAACAACACTCATTACTTTTAACAAAGAAAATATTGGAGAATTATCTTGCAATCCATCGGTTGGAGGTGTGGCAAAGGGAACAATAGTGAAAGAAGTCGATGCACTGGATGGGGTGATGGGAATTTTAAGTGATAAATCTGGTATACAATTTAGAATGTTAAATGAAAGCAAAGGAGCGGCAGTGCATTCGCCACGAACACAAATTGACAGAGGATTATATAAAAAATATGCAAAAAAAATAATAGATGGATATAAAAATATTGATGTAATTGAAGGAGAAGTTACAGAATTGATGATGAATGATAAAAAAACGAATTTAGATAACAAAAAAGCAAGTGATTTTAATCCAGATAAATCAATGTCAAAAACGCTTACTATTGATATCACCACAAATCAAAATATCAATACCGATATACGAGGTGTAATTCTTGCTGATGGTACAAAAATATATGCTCCAAAGGTTGTAATTACTGCTGGAACTTTTTTGAATGGTGTGATTTTTAGGGGTGATGAGATAAGTGATGCTGGTAGAATTAATGAAAAGCCTGCAAAAAAACTTGGTAATTTTTTAAAAACACTTGGTTTTCAAATGGGTCGTTTAAAAACTGGAACTCCAGCAAGAATTAAAAAATCAAGCATTGATTTTACAGATATGAAGGAGCAAGTTGCGGACAATCCACCAGTTCCTTTTTCTTATATGACAAAAGATATCGTAAATTCACAAATTACATGTCCTATTACCTATACAACGCCGATGGGACATAAAATTTTAAAAGATAATTTACACAGATGCGCAACTTATAATGGTTTAATCAAGGGTGAAGGGCCTCGTTATTGTCCTTCAATAGAAACGAAAATTGTTCGTTTTCCGGATAAACAGGAACATCAAATTTTTTTAGAGCAGGAGGGAATTGATAGTGATGTGATTTATCCCGATGGGATGTCAACTTCTATGCCGACTGATGTGCAAGATTCGTTTTATCGCACCATAAAAGGATTGGAGCATTGTGAAATATTACAATATGCTTATGCGATTGAATACGATTATATTGACCCAAGAGAATTAAAACCTACATTAGAAACAAAAAAATATAGGGGTTTGTATTTGGCGGGACAATTAATAGGTACAACAGGTTATGAAGAGGCAGCAGGACTTGGTATTGTTGCCGGTATAAATGCAGCTTTGAATGAAGATTTTATTCTTGATCGGACAAATAGTTATATTGGTGTTATGATTGATGATTTGACTTCATTGGGGCAAGATGGTGAACCATATAGAATGTTTACATCAAGAGCAGAATATAGGCTTTCAATTAGGACTGATAATGCTGATTTACGATTAACACCTTTGGGAATTAAATATGGTCTCATTTCAAAAGAAAGACAAGAAATTTTTGAAAAAAGAAAAAAATATGTGGAAAAGGGATTAAAGTTGCTTAACGAATTGATTATAAATCCAACAGATTTGGCGAAATATAAAATTGAAATAAGTAAGGATGGCAAAAAGAGAACAGCAAGTGAATTATTGGCCTTTCCGGATATAAATATCGCTAAATTATGTGAAATTTGGCCAGAACTAAAAGAGTTTCCGCAAAATATTTTAAGACAAATTGAAATAGAAACTTCATACAAGCCATATTTAAGACGACAAGAGCAAGATATAAAAATGTATCAGCAGGAGGAAAATTTAAAAATTCCTGATGATTTTGACTATAATTCGATTGATAGTTTGTCCGGGGAAATTAAGGAAAAGTTAAAAAAATTTAGACCCTATACGATAGGACAAATGGCAAAAATTCCGCATATTACACAAGCCAGCATAATTAATGTATTGATTGCAATTAAAAAAAAGAAATAAGTTGTTACATGGTAATTTTAAATAAACAAATAAAATTTATTTTTTTTATGTACTTCCGCTCTTTACACTTATGGTGTATAATATAAATAATATTAATAAAATATGAGGATGATTATGAAAAAAACATGAAAATAGAATATATAGAGACATATTGGATGAATGATTGCAAGAGAAATATTCACATTTTACTAAATTTATTGCCAAAATCAATAGGTTTACTTACTCTACAGTTACACTTTTTGCTAAATTTCTTGGTTTATCAATATCATTCCCTCTTTCGGTTGCAATATAATATGCCAATAATTGAAATGGAATTACACTTAAAATCGCGGACATCAATTTATTGTCGCTTTTTTCAATTGTGATTGCTTTGTAATATTTTCCATCACTTATTTCAATTGCTTCCTTGTCGCCACATAAAATAATTTTACCTTCTCTTGCTTTTACTTCTTCAATATTAGAGGCGGTTTTTTCAAAAATTTCACTTGTGGGATTTATTGCAAAAACAAATACATTTTTATCCACCACTGCAATGGGTCCATGCTTAAACTCTCCTCCGGTAAAATTCTCACATGGAATGTAGGAAACTTCCCTAATTTTCATTGCTGCTTCAAGTGCAATTGGGTAATAAATATCTCGTCCAAATAATAAGAAAAATTTAGCATTTTGCACTTCTTTTGCGATATTTTCGAGATTTTTTATTTCATCATTATTGTTTAAAAATTTTGATAATTGTTCTGGCAATTTTAATAAATCATCTATATATTTCTCATATTCTTTTTGTGTAATGGTGCCTTTAATTTTAGCCAATTCAATAGTAAAAATATAAATTGTGGCCAATTGTGCTGTAAATGCTTTTGTGCTTGCCACACCAATTTCTGCTCCAGCCAATACTTTAAAAACTATATCGCTCAATTTAACCATACTGCTTTGCAATACATTTACAATTGATACAATTTTTTGTCCCACTTCTTTACATACTTTTAAAGCACCAATCGTATCAGCAGTTTCTCCAGATTGAGACACGAAAATTGAAATATCATTAGGTAGAATCACTGGATGTTTATATCTAAATTCGCTTCCCACGTCAACATTTACTGGAATTTTAACCACTTGTTCTATAAAATATCGTGAAACCCTGCATGCAAAACTTGCCGTTCCACAACCAAGCATGTTTAACCTTTCTACCTTCGATAAATCAAAATCAAAGTGTGGTAAAACAATTTTTTTATTTTTTGTATCAACATATTCTTTTATGATTTGTTCTATAACTTTTGGTTGTTCATAAATTTCTTTTAACATAAAACAAGAATAATTACCTTTATCAACATTAACATTATCTACGGCCACTTCTTCAATATCCCTTTTAACTTCCTTTCCATTATTAAAAATTTTAATTTTATCTTTGGTAAGAATCGCAAAATCCTCTTCTTCCAATGAAATTATCTTATTTGTTAGACCATTAAAAGCTGATAAACCACTTCCTACATAATTTTCATTCACACCCACACCTAACAATAATGGGCTTCCCCTTCTTGCCACAAAAATTTTATCATTATTGTTTCTAAAAATAACAACCATAGCAAATGTTCCTTCCATATCATTGATTGCTTGTGCTATCGCCTGTTCTTCATTTTTTGTTTGCCTATAATGATAGGCAATTAAATTTGGAATTACCTCAGTATCAGTTTGACTTACAAAATTATAACCTTCTTTTTGTAATTTTACCTTTAATTTTTTGTAATTTTCAATAATTCCATTATGAACTACACACACAATTCCATCACTACTAATATGCGGATGTGCATTTACATCACTTACACCGCCATGGGTAGCCCATCTTGAATGCGCAATTCCAATGTTGGCTTCCAATTTGTTTTTTTTTTCTATCTGCTCAACAATTTTTTCCAATTCATTGATTTTACCACATCGCTTGATTGTTTTAATTTTGTTTTCGCTTAAAAGTGCAATACCAGAAGAATCATAACCACGATATTCCAAGCCCTTCAAACCATTAATTAAATTTTTAGCAATATTAGTTCTATTGGTTATTATAGCGAAAATTCCACACATAATTACAAACAATTGTTTATATAATTTATAGTATAAGATTGATTTAAAAAAACAATTTATTTTGTTATCTTTGTCAATTATTTATTTAACTTATTTCCAATAATCCGTTATATAGTTGATAATATTTTCCTTCCATATCTAATAATTCTTTATGTTTTCCATGTTCTATTATTTTTCCATTATCCAATACTATAATTTCATCACTATTTTTAATGGTTGATAATTTGTGTGCAATTATAAAAATTGTTTTATTTTTCATGAGTTTGTTTAAACTATCTTCAATTAATTTTTCGGTTTTAGTGTCAATAGACGAAGTGGCCTCATCAAGTATTAAAATTGGAGATTTGGATAGCATTGCGCGAGCAATTGATAAAAGTTGCTTTTCACCTTGTGATAAATTTTCGCCATTGTTAGTTATAATTGTATTATAAGAATTGGAAAATTTTGATACAAAATCAAAAGCATTTGCATTTTTTAGAGCCTCAATAACATCAATATTTGAAGCATTAAGTCTACCGTATCTTACATTTTCTAATATACTGCCAGTGAATAAATTTGTATCCTGCAAAACAACTGTTATATTTTCCCTTAAACTATCTTTTGTGATATTTTTGATATCAATTCCATCAATGGTAATAATTCCTTCACTGACATCGTAAAATCTATTTAGCAAACTTGCAATTGTTGTTTTACCAGAACCTGTTGCCCCGATTAAAGCAATTTTATTTCCACGTTTTGCTTTAATGTTTATGTTATATAAAATATCTTTATCTCCGTATCCAAATGATACATTTTTTATTTTTATATCACCATTTGTATTTTTTAAAGTGATTTTTCCATCATCAATTTCATTCATTTCATCCAATAAAGTAAAAATTCTTTCGGCTCCAGCATTTGCATTCATAATTGTTTCACAAAAATGGCTTACTTCTATAAATGGATATATAAAATTCCTAGCACATTGAAAAAAAGCAAGTGCAACACCAATTTTCATATGGTCATCACAGACAAAAAATAATCCTACGCAAACCACAATAATATAATTAAAATCTGATACGTTTCCTAAAATTGGGCTTATGGAATTACCGAAAAAAGAAGATTTTATAGAAGATTTGTTCAAAGAATTGTTTATTTTTTCAAAATCAATTTTTGCTTGTTCTTCACGGTTAAAAACCTTGATAACTTTTTGCCCCTCAAACATTTCCTCTATATAACCATTTAATTTGCCTAATTTTTCCTGCTGTTCTTTGAAATATGTATTGGATTTTTTTATTATATTTGTATATACAACTTTTATTCCAATAAAAATAAGACTAAGTAACAAAGTAAGTTTCCAGTTATAATAAAACATCATGACAATATTTAAAAAAGACATTACAATATTAAAAATAATCACGCTTATACTTGTATTTAAAAACTTTCTCAAAGTATCCACATCGTTAATATAAATACTCATAATATTGCCTCTTTTGTGGGTATCATAATAACTAATTGGAAGTTTTTGCATTTTTTTAAATAAATCAAATCTAATTCTATGCAATATTATTGCAACAATTTTTGCTATAAACTGCGTATAAATAATGGTTATAAAAAAGCCTATTACAAAAATAAAAGCAAGTATTAGTATAAATTTTAAAAATTCATTGTATAAAGTGGTATTATAATTTTCAGTTAAAGGCACAACATAATTGTCAACCACTATTTGAAAAAAAGCCATTCCAGCAATCTTTACAAAAGGAGAAAATACAATCAAAAGAAATACAAACACAAGAATTGGTTTTAAATTTTCTATATATGAAAAAACTCTCCATAATGTTTTAAAATTCTTTTTTTCAATAACCATATATTTTATCTTATTAGTGATAATTATATTTGCAAGAAAAATATCCTTAATCGTAATTAAATAAAATTGGCTTATTTATGATTAAAATTAAATCAATAATAATTTTACTTTTTAAAAAAAAACTTCTATTATTAAGATAGTAATTTTAGAAATTTAATAATATGCCTATTTATTTTGATTTTCAAGCAACAACACCTGTTGATAAACGAGTTTTTGACATTATGTATCCATATTTTATGGAACAATATGGTAATTCTTCATCTGCTTCTCATAATTTTGGTTGGCAAGCTGCAAAAGATGTTGAAAAAGCAAGGGAACGGGTTGCAAAAATTATAAATGCAAAAACAAAAAACATAATTTGGACATCAGGTGCCACGGAATCCAATAATACAATCATAAAAGGTATTGCAAATGCAAACAAAGATGAAACAAAAACCAAAATTATCTCAGTAAAAACTGAACATAAATGTGTGTTAGAGAGTATTAAAACATGTAAAAATTATAAACAAATTTTGTTAGATGTACAACACAATGGATTGATTTCGCTTGATGATTTGGAGGAAAAATTAAAGGATAAAACAACCTTGTTAGTTTCGGTGATGGGTGTAAATAATGAAATTGGTGTTATTCATCCGTTAAAGGAAATTGGGGACTTGTGTAAAAAATATGGTGCGTATTTTCACACAGATTGTGCCCAAGCATTTGGTAAAATACCGCTTGATGTTGAAAAGATGGGTATTGATGCAATGTCAATTTCAGGTCATAAAATTTACGCTCCAAAAGGTATTGGTGCCATGTATATTGGTAATAATGTTAAAATTGAGCCACTTTTAAATGGTGGTGGACAGGAACGAAAAATAAGAAGTGGAACATTGGCAGTAGAATTATGTGTTGCATTGGGTGCAGCTGCTGAAATTATGGCGCAAGAACAAGAAAAAGAAACAAAATATTTGCAAGAATGTTTTGATATTTTGTATGATGGATTAATGAAAATTGAAAAAACTTATTTAAATGGTGATAAAGAAAAAAGATGGCATGGTAATGCAAATTTCAGTTTTGCGGGCATTGAGGGTGAAAGTATTATGTTGAGATGTTCCGATTTTGCATTGAGTTCAGGTTCAGCTTGCACTTCAAGTGATTTGAAACCAAGTTATGTGATTGAGGCACTTGGTGGAGATCCAGAATTGGCACATTCATCCATAAGAATTGGAATGGGACGATTTACAAAAAAAGAAGAAGTAAATAAATTGGTGAAACAATTTCAAAAAGAAGTTCCATATTTGAGAAACATGAGTCCTTTGTGGGAACAAATAAAAAAGAGAGAAGCATAAATTCTCTATTTTTCCAATAATCCTTTTAACCTATTGACTTTATAATCGATGGTTTTTTGTAAGTCATCATCATTTATTCCAAATAGCACTCTCATCTGCTCCAATACAATTATAACATCCCCCATTTCCTCTGTTATTTCTTTCACATTTTCTGCTTTTCTATTTATATTTTTACATATCTCTTTTTGAAATTCTGCCATTTCTTCAAACAACATAAAAACTTCTGCCAAATTACCCCATTTTTTTAACGTTTCCTTCGCCATTTCATTATATCCATTTTTTTCAAAAAAATTTTTCATATTTTACCTATATTTTTTTTCCAATATACAAAAGATGTTTAGAATGGATTTTTTAACATCATACCTCTCATCGTTTGCAACATTTACTTCGCCATTTAAAGTAAAGTATTCTGCTCTATTTTTGTCCAAAAAATTTCTTACTACTGAAATTTTATTCACAGTGAGAAGCGTTTTTATGCCGATTTTACCAGCAATTTTATCTTTTATTTTTATATTATCACCATTATTTATTTCTTTAACTATTCCTTGTAAAACATAGTTTTCATTAAATATCGGAAGGCCAATTGCAAAATTTTCCCTCGTTATACCATTAAAAACAATCGTAAAACTATTTATATTATTTTCCACAATTTTTGTATTTTTAAATTTAAAAGTGCTAATTTCATTAATTTGTTGTGGAATTATTAATCGTTTATTTGTGTTAAATGACACATTTCTATCATTATCTAATATTGCAAAATTTCTAAATCTTGTTTCTCCATTTTTTATTTTTAACAAAACCAAATCACTATTGGAATCCCTTTGTTGCACACCTAATTGATAAATATTAACATCATCAATTGCATAAAAATTACCTTGCTGAAAATGATTTCTATCCCAACAGGAATCTTCCATCAAAGATTTATTTGCCAACATTTGATGTTTATTTATTACCACTCCATTGCCAATATACATTGAATTTTCAAATTCCTTCGTTATATTGTTGGTTTGAGTTTTATCCGCAAAAGAATAATGTATTATTAAATACAGCAATATAATACCAAGAGCGCTCCATATTTTAATATATGGATCAAATATTTCTTTTTTAAGATGCTTAAAATCAATTTCCATTGTAATTCTCCACTATTGACACATTTTTTTCCACGCCCTTTATTATAGAATTAAAAATTTCTGGAAATTCTTTGGAAATATTTGAAATTTTAGACAAATCTTTGTAATTCATGAATTGAGTTGTAAAAGTCAAATTATTAAATTTTTCGCTACCATCAAAAAACAGTTTTTGAAAATATAAATTTTTAACATTTTTATTTACATCATATGTGATAACAATTTCCATTTCACCATTTGAAAAATCTTGTCTACTACACAACACAAATCCATCTAATTCGTTTTTTTTGTAAACCTTGTAAATAGCATGTTCGGGGACAGAAAAATCTACTATATAACCATTAGAACCAAAAAAAGATTCATCAATAAAATAATCAGGATTATTTAGTTGACATACACTATTCGCAAAAGCAAAAGATGATAAAAACAAACATATGACAAAAAAAATCTTCATATTCAAAGTGTATACTAATACAATATAAAAATCAATTTTAATTAATGGTTACCAATCTTTACTTAGTGAAACTTTCCACAATTTCACCCTCTTTTACAGTTCTGTTGCTCAAATAAACAAAAGATTTGATTGTGACATTGTTTTCCACTTTTACTCCTTTTGCAAATACAACATTTGGTTCCACAATAACATCTTGTCCAATCTCTGTATCATAACTAAAATATACCGAATTTGGATCAATCAATGTTGCACCATTCTCCATGACTTTTTTTCTTATATTGTTTTGAAAAATATTTTCGGCCTTGCTTAAATCTTCTCTTGAATTTATACCTTGAATTTCATTTTCATCCACTAAAATATATTTTGATACCATTCCATCAGCATTACTTATATTTATTATATCAGTCAAATAATATTCTTTTGTAATATTATTGTTATCGATTTTTTTTAAAACTTTGTTTAAATAATTCCCTTTCACTGTTAAAATTGCACCATTACATAAGTCGCTATTTTTAGTAATAATATCGGCATCTTTATATTCTACATTATAAATCAATTTATCATCTTCAATTTTAACTCTACCATATTTGTTTGAAATATCTTTTGTTTTGAATATCAATCCTACCTGCATTACATCATTTTTTAGTTTGTTTAACATATTGTTGTAAGTATCTAATTTTACGAGTGGTATATCACCATACATTATGATTATATCATTATCTTTGAATTCCAAGCCATCATATCCGGTTTGTGCTGCATTTGCAGTTCCTAACTTTTCTTTTTGAATTACCTTTTTTATATTATTAGTAAAATAATGTTCATTTCCATTATTTGTGGTGGTTTTTATTTCATTAACATTTATCAAATCATAATTTTCTGGACTGCAAACCACAACAATTTCATTTGCGTTCAATTGTTTTGCGGTATTTATAATATGAAAAATAATCTCTAAATTTCCAATTTTGTGTAAATGTTTTGGAGTTTTTGATTTCATTCTTGTTCCAGCACCTCCTGCCAATATAATAACTGATAATCCTGTCATAATATAAAAAAATGTTTAATAATTATTATTAATAGTGTATTAAAATAAATTTGCAATTTTTTATATTTTACAATATACATTTGATATGTTTAGCAAATTAAAAGAAAAAATTGGTAAATTGTGGAAATGGATAAAAGAAGTCCTTATGAATCCATATATGCTATTGTTTTATATTTTTTTGTATTTTTTTTTAAAAAATAGCGAAGCAATAACTTCTTTCGTAAGGAGGATGTTTATTTAAGTGCTAAAATTGTTAAAACACATTGGTGAATATAAAAAATATACTTTTTTTTCAATTCTTGTAATGATGTTGGAGGCGGCAACTGATTTTGTAGCCCCATTTGTATTTTCTGTATTGATTGATGATGGTCTAATTGAAGGAAAAAAGGCAATTATAAAATATAGCATTTGTTATGCTTCGCTATCGTTGTTTTCATTATTTTTTGGAATACTCGGTGCAAAATTTTCAGCACTCGCTTCCACTGGTCTTGCAAGGAATTTAAGAAAAGAATTGTTTAATAAAATACAGGATTTTTCTTCTAATAATATAAATAAATTTTCAAATTCATCTTTAATTACAAGATTGACATATGATGTGAAAAATATTCAAAATGTTTTTTCTCGTCTCACAAGAAGTGGAGCAAGGGCACCATGTATGATGATAGGTGCTTTTATCATGGCAGTTATTATTGCAAAAAAATTATCAATCATTTTTGTAATTGCTGCTCCAATTTTGTTGATAATGGTTTTATTAATAGTGTATTTTACATATCAAAAAATGAAAAAACTTTTTAAACAAACAGATGAAATAAATTTAATTGTGCAAGAAAATTTAAGTAACATTAGATTTATAAAAAGTTTTGTTAGAGAAAAAAAAGAAATTACAAAATTTCAAAAAATATCAAATGATTTTAGAAAAACACAAAAATTTACTGAAAAAATATTTGCTTTATTGGAACCAACACAAGAATTTGCAGTAAATTTATGTATTTTATTTATTACTTACTTGGGGGCAAAGTATGTAATAAAAGGAGAAATGAAAATAGGACAAGTATCAGCATTTCTCGTTTATACGTATCAAATTTTAGCACAGTTAAAAAGTGTAAGCGTCATAACAATGGACTATTCTATTTCTTTACCTTCCATTATACGAATAAATGAAATTTTTGATGAGAAAATTAACATAAAAGACAATATCAATGAACTACGTTTAAAAGACGGTTCAATTGAATTTAAAAATGTAAATTTTGCCTATGATAAAAAATTAATATTGAAAGGCATAAATTTAATAATAAATGATGGAGAAACGATAGGAATTATAGGTGGAACAGCAAGTGGAAAAAGCACATTGGTGCAATTATTACCAAGATTGAGTGATGTATCAAGTGGTGAAATTGTAATTGGTAAAAATGATGTTAAAAAATATAGATTAAAATATTTGCGAGAACAAGTTGCAATGGTTTTACAAAAAAATGTTCTATTTTCAGGAACAATTAGGGAAAATTTGTTATGGGGTAATGAAAGAGCAAATGACAGTGATTTAATAAAAGTTTGTAAACAAGTACAAGCGATGGAATTTATTGAAAAATTGCCAAATGGTTTTGATACATATTTAGAAAGAGATGCCACTAATTTATCTGGCGGGCAAAAACAACGATTATGTATAGCAAGAGCCCTATTAAAAAATCCAAAAATTATTATTTTAGATGATTCCATGAGTGCTGTTGATATGGTGACTGATGCAAAAATAAGAAAGGTTTTTAAAGAAGAATTGAGCCATATGACAAAAATTATAATCGCCCAAAGGGTATTATCTATTTGTGATGCAGATAAAATTGTTGTAATGGAGAGGGGCGTTATAAAAGGAATAGGAAAACATGAAGAATTGTTGAAGAAAAATGAAATTTATAAAGAGATATGTTCGTCACAAGAAAAATAATTATCTTATATTTAATTTGCATTTTTTTTATACTTTTATACACTTGATATTACATTAATTAATATAAGAGTAAAATGACAAATAAAATGAGTGATGAATATTTTATGAATATTGCAAGAGCAGTTGCTGTGGGTTCAAAAAATCCCGGAACAAAAGTTGGCTGCATTATTGTTAATGATAACGACCATATTATGTCTGCTGGATATAACGATTTGATTGCCAATATGAATATGAAATACATGACTTACGAAAAACCTATGTATTATATGTTGGATATACATGCTGAAATGCGAGCAATTTTAAATGCCAGAGAGCCATTGATGGGATGTAAGTTGTATTGTACAATAGCCTCTTGTGATAATTGTTTTAAACACATAATTGAGGCCGGAATTAAGGAAGTGGTTTACGATAGTTTATTTACTTTAAATAAATCCACTGGCACACCAGAAAGATTGGAAGCCGTTGTGAGATTAATGAAGGGAAGTGGTGTTAAACAAAGAAATTTAAAAGGTAAAACTTTTATTGAGGATTTAAAAGAAAATGGCATTGAATTTGAAATATAATGATGGAATGGGAAAATTTTAAAAAAACATGCAATCCATTGGTCAATAAAGGTAATAGACTGGTAATAAAATCAGAATATAAGAATATTAAAAATGTGTCACGAGATTATTTTTTTTATGATGAAAAGAGTGATTTTGTGTTAGAAAAATGTAAAAGTCTTGGCATTGACAAAAATTTAGATAAAAAGCTAAAAGGTGGAAATTTACAAATTGATGCAAGACTTGATTTACATGGTTGTATATTGGAAAATGCTCACAATAGAGTGTATAATTTTATTGAAATGGCCGTGTCAAATAATTATAGATGTTTGTTAATTATAACGGGTAAGGGCTTAAATTCCAACACAAATGATACCATTAAAAACAATTTACAAGAATGGTTTAAAGAGGCATATTTTGCAAACAGAGTTATAAAATATTGTGATGCAGCGCCAAAAGATGGTGGTGGTGGTGCCGTATATGTATTGTTAAAAAATCACATTAATCAATTAAATGGATAATCATCGAATACACATACAAAAACATATCCAATATTATGTCATTCATTTGTTTTTTAATCTATTTTTTTATATACAACAATGCGGGTGCTGATATTAAAAATGATGAATATGTTCCAATTATAATACCAATAAATACAATTAAACTGAAATTTTTGATGCTATCGCCTCCCACAAAACCTAATACAAATAAACTGATTAAAGTTGTGGATGATGTAAGTAAGGTTCGTCTAAATGTTGTGGTTAAACTTCTATTTATAATTGAAGTTAATGTTTCACTCTTATACTTTGGTAAAAATTCCCGCAATCTATCATAAATCACAACAGTATCATTCATAGAATAACCCATGACAGTTAAAATTGCAGCAATTGAAGTTAAATCAAAATCAATCTGGAAAAAAGAATAGATGCCAAATAAAATTAAAATGTCATGTATTAATGTAATTATCACACCAATTGAAAAATCCCACTCAAATCTAATCCATATATATATTGAAATCACAAGAATTGATAATATAAAGGCTATTATTCCATTTTTAATCAATTCTTCACCTACCTGCGGTCCCACAAAATCAATTTTATTATATGTTGCATCTTTTAATATGCTTTTTACATTGTTTGCCACTTCTTTGTGGTCATTTTGATTTTGTGACACTCTAATGATAAAACTATTCGCACCATAACTTTGTACACTAAAATCATTGACATTTCCTTTTATCAATGTTTCTCGCAACTCGCCAATATTAATATCGGTTGTTATATCAAATAAAAGTCCACCAGTAAAATCAATGCCAAAGTTTAAACCTTTGACAAAAAAACTAACAAAACTTCCAACAATTAAAATGATTGATATCACAAAACCAATCATTTTCAATTTCATGAAGTCAAAATATTCTTTTGTATTTTGCATTTTATTTATTATTTTGCAGTGTTGATTTTTCTAATATGTCCCGCCAATCTTGTTAATTTTCTAATTGCAGTATTTTTTTTGAAAATGCCATTTTTCACCGCTTTCATTATTTCGGATTCAAATTCTACGAATGCTTTTCTTGCATTGTCAGTTTCATTTGCACTAATTGCATCATTAACTTTTCTAAGAAAAGTTTTAACTCTACTTCGACGATTTTTGTTTATATCAGTCTTCCTTTTTATAACTCTAATTGCCTTCTTTGTCGCTTTAACATTTGCCATATTCTAATAAAAATTTATTCTATATAGTGTAATTATTAAAATAAAAATATAAAATGCAAATAAATTTGAATTTTAATTATATACTACTATCAATTATAAAATGAGAGAAATTTGTTTTGATACGGAAACTACGGGTTTACACACAGATAAAGATGATAGAATTATTTCCATTGGTTGTATCGAGTTAATTGATAGGGTGGAAACTGGTAAAACTTTTTATACCTTGATAAATCCTGAACGAAAAAATAGTGAAGATAGCATTGAAATTACTGGACTTACCGACAAAATGTTAAAAAATCAACCAAAATTTGCAGAAATTGCTGATGAACTATTGAAATTTATTGATGACGACACACTTATTGCTCATAATGCGAATTTTGATATGAATTTTCTAAATATGGAATTATTAAGAATGGGTAAAATTCCGTTGACAAATGCTGTAATTGATACATTGGAACTTGCAAAGGTTGTGATTAAAGAGAAAGGCAAGGGCACAAAAACTCTGGATGCTTTGGCGGTTAAATATGGAATTAGTTTGAGTGAAAGAGAGGAGTTTCATGGGGCCATGATTGATACAAAAATATTAGTAAAGGTGTATCAAAATTTATTGAATGAAAAGGCTGTTAAGGATTATTTTAGAAAACAAGAGGTTGTTGAAATAGATGCTGAAGTTAAAGGGGTTGAAGATGGTATGGAATTTACTTTATCAAAATCACAAAAATTTGCTGTAGATTTGATTGAAAGAGGTAAAAATGTGTTTATTACTGGTGCTGCAGGCACAGGAAAGTCTTATCTGTTAAATTTTTTGAGACAAAAATATAAAAATTTGCACATAACTGCATCCACAGGTATAGCCGCCATCAATGTTGGAGGGCAAACTTTACATTCATGGGCTGCTTTGGGAAAAGGTGATCTGCCATTACAAAAAATATTGGAATTTTTGCTATCTAAACCTGCCATTAACATAAGAAAAAAACTGCAAAAAGCGGAAATGCTTGCAATAGATGAAATTTCCATGATTTCTGCCGATTTATTTAATATGTTTAATACGATATTACAAGTAATTAGACGAAATGATGCTCCATTCGGTGGCATTCAACTTATACTTTTTGGTGATTTTTTGCAATTACCACCGGTTAACGATGAGAATTTTTGCTTTGAAAGTGAATCTTGGGAAAAAGCAAACATAGAATATGTTGAATTAACTGATATTTATAGGCAAAATGATAATAAACTTATACAAATGTTAAATAATTTGAGATTTGGTGATTTACAAAAAGATGACATAGAATTGTTGCGATATTGTTACCAAAGGAAAGATATTTCCACCGATTATGAACCTACAATTTTAGGCACTCATAATGCGCAAGTGGAAAGTATAAACAACGATAAATTAGCAAAATTAGACACAAAGCAAAAAACTTATATAGCCAAGTACGAAGGTAAGGAAAATAAGGTGGAACAAATGAAAAAAAATTGTATTGCAAGGGATAGATTGACATTAAAAATTGACGGTCAAGTGATGATGCTAAAAAATACTTACTCCAAAAAAGGAATTATGAATGGAAGTATTGGCATCGTGAAAGATTTTAACAAAAATGGTTTTCCAATTGTTAGTTTTACAAATGGGGAAATCATTGAAATTGTGCCAGATACTTGGGCAATTGAAAAATACAACGAAGAGAGTGAAGAAGTCGAAGTCGAAGCCGTGATGTATCAAGTGCCATTAATACTTGCTTGGGCTATAACAGTGCATAAATCACAAGGAATGACATTAGAAAAAATCAAATGTGATTTAGGAAGAGCATTCGCTGATGGGCAAATATATGTTGCAATTTCAAGGGTAAAAAGCGTCGAGGGACTATACTTGGATAGTTTTGACATAAAAAAAGTTAAAGCAAACAAAAAAGTTATTGATTTTTATAAAAAGAATAGTTCTAAAAATTAAAATTCTAATCTTTTTTTTACTTCATCTATACCCATAACTTTCATTATTCCATACAAGTCTGGTGTATTTTTCATTCCAGTTAATTTTGTTCTAAAAATTGCCACAAAATCACTTAAAATTCCCCTGTGTTTATCAACAACAAATTCTTTGCTATTTAGTGCAAATCCATTGTTTAGAGCCTTAGTTTTTATGTTTTCAAACCATTCTTCTTTATCACGATTTATATTGTAATCTTTTATATAATCCTCAATAACAGCCCTATTCGCCTCATCTTTTATTGGCACAAAATCAAAAAAATATGTAATTTGTTCGTAAATTCCGCTCATTTTTCCATAGTCTTTCCTAACTCTATCCGTGTCTTTCCTTTCAATTTCAAAAATTGAAACAAACTTTGCTTTTTCGCTATCCATTAAATTGAACAATTTTTCATTATAATTTTTAGCCCATTCGAGCAATCTATCATATAATTCTTCGGCAGTTAAAGTGGCCACAAAATTTTTTGTTATATTGTCCAATTTATTGAAATCAAGCAATGCTCCGCTTTCATTGATTTTTTTATAATCAAAAGGGAAATCGGTATATGGTGCCTTTCCATTAACTTTTCGCCAGTCTTCATAGTTCGAGTTAAGTAGATTCATATTATAGTCAATAATAGATTCTTTTGGATAGCCCTGTTCCATAAAATACCGAAAATCAGCCTCTGGATCTTTCCTTTTACTCAATTTTCGCTTCGCTCCATTATCCAACTTTTGCAAAGGTGCAGGCTGTAAATATGCGGGCGGATTCCATCCCATAGATTGAAACATCTGCAAATGCAGAGGAGTGGAGATAAACCATTCATCCGTTCTATTTACAATGGTGGTTTGCATTAAGTGATCGTCAATCACATGTGCAAAATGGTAAGTTGGTAGTCCACCAGCCTTCAATATCACTACATCCATATCATTTTCCGGCAACATTCTTTTACCTTTTATCAAATCCACCACTGGAACTCTATTTTTGTAATCACCAGTGGATTTAAAATTTATAGTAAATGATTTGTTTTGTTTTAAATTTTCCTCCACCTGCTCATCAGTCAAATCTCGTTCCTTGGCCCAATGCCCATAAAGTCCAGTTCGTAACTTCATCTTTTCCTGTTCTTTTCGCATTTTTTCCAATTCTTCTGGTGTGGCAAAACTTGGGTATGCCGTGCCATCCACTAACATTTTTTGTATGTAAGCCTTATAAATATCAGATCTTTCACTTTGAGTGTAGGAACCATAATCACCACCTCGTCTAACACCTTCATCAAATTTAATGCCCAAATAATCGAGAGTGTTGCTGATAATATCAACGGCTTCCTTCACCTCTCTTTTTTGGTCTGTATCTTCAATTCGTAGGTAGCATACCCCATTGTTTGAATGGGCTAACCTTTCAGTCAAAATTGAACTCCACACTCCACCCACATGCATATAACCAGTGGGAGATGGGGCAAATCTTGTCACAACTTGTCCTTGTGGTCGTGGTCCATACTTAGTTTCAATCTCTGCGATGGTTAGTTTAGATGGAACCAACCTTTCTGCCAAATCTTTTTTCATGAGTTACAATAATAATTGAATTAGTATTGAGCATAAAAAAAATAGTTTAATTTGTCAATTAAAATAGTTCAAACGAATTTACAAAAATCGTTTTTTTATGTCTTTTTCAAATTATTCTCCTGCATTATTTGTTATATAATTTTATTATACATCATAAATGCAAATCATGGAAGTATTTTTTGAAAATAAATTTTCTAAATTAATTTGACTTTAAAATCTAATATAGTAATAATATTAAAACAAAAGTAAGATGGTTTTTACTTCCTAAATTTTCCATTCTTGTTTTGTATTTAATCTATAATAATTTTAAGGCAATACAAAACTACTTTCTCATGTTTTGGATTGCCTTTAAAAATTTTAAAGACTTTACAAAATAAGTTACGATTAAGTAGCGCAATTTATTTCTTTATACTTTTCTAATCAGTAAAAGTAATAAACTTTTTTTAAAAGAAAAATTTGACTTTAAAATCTAATCTGTAATAATAGAAAATGGTTTTAGAGTCTTTTTTTTATGCCTTAAATGGCAAAATTGGTTTTTAAAAAATGATTAAAAATCTCAAAATAATTTTGAAAAAATAAAAAATGTTATGGCAAATCAAATTGTTGAAATTTCAAAAAATAAATATTTGTCATTACAGGATGGTTTTTTCGTGGTTAGTGAGGATAATAAACCAATTGGAAAATTCGTCATTGACAATTTAGATGTGATTATTATTAGTGGGTATAATGTTATTTATAGCAATACTCTATTGGTCCGGTTGGCTGAAAACAATATTCCCGTTGTGTTGTGTGACGAAAAATATATTCCAATTGCAATTTTGACACCAATGGCCACAAATCATGAACAGGCAAAAATATTTGAATTACAAATACAAATGAAACAAACCACTAAAAATTTATTATGGCAAAAAATAACAAAACACAAATTACTGATGCAGGCTGAGGTTTTAAAAACTTTAAATAAGGAATATTTAATGTTGGTGGAATGTTCGAAACGAGTTTTGAGTGGTGACACCACAAATAAAGAGGCGGAGGGTGCAAGAAAATATTGGAAAACACTTTTTGGAAATGATTTTAGGCGTGATACAGAAATGGATGGTATAAATGCCTTATTAAATTATGGTTATGCCGTTTTGCGAAGCATTGTGGCAAGATGTATAGTTGGCAGTGGATTACATTGTGCTTTGGGTCTTTTTCATAAACACCCCTATAATGCCTATAGGCTTGCTGATGATTTGATGGAGCCCTTTAGACCAATTCTCGACCTAAAGGTATATAATTTATGGATGATGGGACGAACGGAATTGGATGTGGAGACAAAAAAAGAATTAATTGGTGTTTTTGAGGAAAACGTAAGGGGAAGTTTGGGGTTAACAGAATATAGGTTTTGTATACAAAATTTTGTGAGTTCATTGGCACAATTTCTACTGGGCAATAGAAATGATTTGGAATTTATAAGGAAGTTATAAAAAGGAAAATAAATCTGGCTGTTGCATTACTGGATGTTTTCTTTTGCTAATTTCTCTTGTTTTTTCTTTTCTTTCCTTTTTTGAAGGTTTTGATATATTTATTATATTTTCAAATTGCTTGTCCGTTATTGATAAAATACTAACTGTTCCACCATTTTCTGGCACGGATTCCTTAATTTTTTCAATGTATGGCATGGCCTTTTCCTTCGTGGCAAACCATCTACAATAGACGGAAAAATTAGACATTTCAAAACCAATGTCTATCAATTTTGCCCTAAATTTTGAAGCAGATCTCCTATCTTCCTCTTCAGTGGTGGGCAAATCATACATCACAAAAAGCCACATAACTTTATATTTATTTAAAACACTCATCTATAAATATTTTATCTCACCCAATATGTTAACGCTAATTTTTTTTATATTGCATTTTTTAAAATTAGATGCAACAACTCCATAAGATAAAGTATCAGCAGTTTCCTTTGCCACAAGATGTGGTCTCAAATGAATTGTATTGCCTGACATTCTTTTAACCCTGCAAATTACTTTTCCGTTTTTAACGTATTTATCTAAATTCTTTTTCTTTTCTTCTTTTACGCTATTTTGTATGGAAGCATCCACTTCCACCATATCATTAATAAATAATTGCATTACAAATTTTTTGCCATCTTTTTTAAATTGTGGTTCATAATCTTTTTTGTGAACTTCAAAAATTGTAGGAATTTCCATCCCATATTTTTCACCATTTTCATAAATATAGGCACAATAATTACCATCCGGCTTTGCATATTTTTCATAATCAGCAATTTTGACCATATTATTTGAGATTTCGTAAACCCACCTTAATGTGTTTATTTTAACTGAACAATTCTTTTTTTTATTGTCCCATGTCAACTCAACACAACCTTTTTTCTTCAATTCTTCTTTTATCTTATTTTCACCAAGTTTTTTCAATTCTTCTTTTATCTTCTCATCCACAATTTTATCAACTCTTTTTTCAAAATCTTCTCCAACAAAATAACTTATATTTTTCCTGACTACATACGTATTTTCCTTGTCTTTTACCTTTCCATAAAAAGTATCATTATGCAATTTACCTGTGCTTTTACCTTTTTCAATTTTTTTATGGGTAGGTTTGTAGGAAATAATTATATTATCAACTGCATTTTCCACATTTTTTCTAAAATTTGGAAAAGGTTCATTTTTTGCTTTTGTTTTTTCCAAATCCTCTTTCATGAAATAATTTTTACCACTCATGGTTGCTATTTCTTTGATATTGCTTCTGTTAATGCAAGCAACCACACAGGCATCTATCGCATGATGTCTATGGTCGGTTCTATCCTTTTTGTCTTCCTCATTGATTATACTATTGAGACCCCAATGATGTCTTAACATGGCGGTCATTCGTCCAGGGTTAACAATGATTTTTTCACTTGGTAATATAGAGGTCAAATATTCTCTGGTGGCCACTGAAAAATATTGAGTGTCCTTCAACATTCTATCCATAACTTTATTGTCATCAGACCATTTTTTCATGGCATGTTCTTCAAAACGCCACAAATATGGGCTATATTCTTCACAATTTTTTTTCGAAAAATATTTACCTATTTCTTTTGCTCTATTTAAAATTTCTTCATAATTTTCTCTGTTTCCAAAGGCCTCATAAGGTGTTCTTTCTCCCTTAAAATTATTGCAGGCTTTGCAAGAAATTACTTTATTTTTTATGCTGTTGTCATAGGTTCTTGAAAATGGTAAAATATGTTCTATTTCGAATTCAGGGCTGATTAAATCGGTGATACCTATTGGTTTTCCACAATAGGGACATTTTCTTGATTTTGGATCGGTATTTAATTTTTCCCATATTTTGAATTTTTCAATCGAATAATAAGAATGAGATTTATCATTCTTGTCTATTATTATGCCAGATTCTTTCAACGTTTCTATAATTGCCTCATTGATTTTTTGTTCCTCTGCTTGTTTTTTATCTAATTTCTTTTTTTGCTCTTTAGTCATTTTTAAAGTTCTTGCCACCTCAACATGAATTGACCCTGGTATTCCATATTTGGCAATAATATCATTCACACATTGTCGTATTTGATTTAAACCCTTATGAACAGTTACATTTGTAATTTTTCCATATTTTTTATCGTTATCCTGTGATGCCTGAATGCAACTTTTACTTAAAATTTCTCCATAATATGGTAGTTTGTTTTGCTTTTTTTCAATTTCTATGTTTGCAAATTTGTAACCTGCTCCATCACAGGCTATATTGTAAATAAGACCGTCTTCTAAAAATGGCAAAATTTTATTTATTGCTTTTAGACTTAAATTTCCATAATCATCAGGTAAATCAATGTCCACAATAGATTTATTCACCTCTTTATCTTTAAAATTATTCACCTCTTTATCTTTAAAAAATTCTTCTATTTCTTCATCGGTTTTTAATTTCAAAAGGGCATTAACATATTCATTTTGAGTATCTAAATTCAAATCATCCCAATTTGTTATATACTTTCTCATCTCACAAGCAGTTATATTGCCCTCCAAATCTTTTCTTCTTTCACTTTCTAAGTTAAAGTATTTCTTAATATTAAGTTCTTTTCTTATGGAATCGAAAGTAACTTTTTTCTGCTTATTCAATAAATCTATAATTTTTTGTTTTTCATCCAGGGTCAAAGAAGCATCAGCGCCTTTTATCTTTAAATTATTTACTTCCTGTAGAATTCTAAATTTTTGAAATGATGGCATGGCCTTTGCAATTCTATGTTCCTCTTCTTCAAAAATACATTTACCAACTTCTTGTTCCTTCAAATCTCGTTGTTCAAAAATTATGTAAGCAATGATTTCTGCTGGAGTTTCTTCCACATTTTTATGCTCTTTAGATGAAAAATCATACTTTCTGTATTTTACTGGTGTATTTAATTCCGGATAAAATTCACTTTGTTTTTCTATAATTTTTTTAGTCTCTTCTTCATACAATTCTCTGCTTGGAAAAAAATCATATTCATTTTTACTCCCATTCTGTCTTACTTTAACTCTTTGTTGGTCTTTGCCACACAACCATTCACCTATGGTTTCTTTACCAGATTCGGCAATCATTTCTTTTGTTTTGTTCAAAGCAATTTTCATATTGCCATTTGATTCTGCTTTTTTCAAATCCTTTCTGTTGCTTTTAAAACCACGCCTTTGGTTCAAATGCATCAAAACTTTCGCCAATTCATACCTTTCCAATTTTTCTTTAATTGCTTTGGCTCTTAAAATATAAGGATTTTCGTCAAAATTTTTAACTTCAAAATTTATTCTTTTTAAAAAATTCTTCAATTTTTCTTTTCGTTGTTTTGTCCTTTGATTGTTTCGCCTAATACCCCTTGCATCCCTTCTTTTAACATTCAAAGGTTCTTTATCTTTTCTGCCGTCAGGAAATATACGAACTCCCATTGCCTCAACTTTTATTGGCTTTCCGTTTTCTGTTTCTAAAATAGCCACACCAAGCGATGTTTCTCCCAAATCCAGTCCTAATATATAATTATTTTCCATATTCATAAATTTAAATTTAATAACCACGATATTACCCCCCCCCCCCTTTAAAGTCAAATTTAATTTTATTTATAAATTGTTAATACTTAATTTAAAATTTGACTTATATAATTTTTTAGTTTATATTACAAAAAAAGTTAAGGTAATTTGTTAAAGAATTTAAAAAATATTATACTTTCTGGTGCTGATTGTTTGCCAATTGTGGAGGGTGGCAAGGGTATTGGTGTAAGTGATTTTACCACAGCGGGAGCATTTGCGAGATGTGGAGCTGTTGGCACAATAAGCGGTGTTAATCCTGATATTATCGATGATAATGGCAATAGAATTCCATTGAATGTATTAAGTAAAAGTAGGATTGATAGACATAGGGAAATGATAGAACATTCGATTAAAGCGATAATTTCACAAGCGAAAAGAGCAACGGATATTAGTGGCGGAAAAGGTAGAATACATATGAATGTGCTTTGGGAGATGGGTGGTACAGAATACATTTTAGAAAACACATTGGATAAAGTAAAAGGCTTGATAAATGGCATAGTTTGTGGCGCAGGAATGCCCTATAAGATGGCAGAAATTTGTGCTAAATACAAAACCTATTATTATCCAATCGTATCATCAATGCGAGCCTTTAAAATACTATGGTTACGAAGTTATCAAAAAACAAAAGAGTGGTTAGGGGGTGTGGTTTATGAATGTCCGTGGCGAGCTGGTGGACATAATGGTTTAACAAATGCTGAAGATCCATTTGAACCGCAAAATCAATATGAGAGAGTTGTGGAATTGAGAAAGTTTATGAATGAAGTTGGTTTACAAGGAACTCCAATTATTGTGGCTGGTGGTGTATGGAATATTGAAGAATTTGAAAGTTGGTTAGGGGACGAAAAGGTTGGAAAAATTGCATTTCAATTTGGTACACGGCCAATGGTAACGCAGGAAAGTCCAATTAGTGATTATTGGAAACAATTATTTTTAAATGCTGATGTGGATGATGTGAAGACCAATCATTTTAGTCCCACTGGTTTTTGGTCTTCTGCCATGAATAGCGAACTTTTGCAAAGAATGTTTGCAAGATTAGATAGGGAAATTAAATATAGTGATGCAATGGATGATGTTTTTGATACAGAAATTTCATGTGGCAAATCTCAAAAGAAGTATTATATAGAGAAAAAACAAAGAAATGATGTGGAAAAATGGATAAAGAGTGGTTGGACAGAAGCGGTTAAAACTCCCGGTAAAACATTGATTTTTATTAGTGAGGATGATGTAAGCGAAATTAGGGAAGATACAAAAAATTGTGTAGGTTGTTTAAGTTGTTGTAATTTTAGTACTTGGAGTCAATATTTTCCAGAACAAAACTATACATGTGGGGCAATACCAGATCCAAGAACATTCTGTATTCAAAAGGCTCTACAATTTGCACATGCAGGTACGGAAAATCACAAGGCATTATTTTTTGCTGGTAGTATGGTTTATAGGTTCAAAAAAGATGCTATGTATAAAAATGGATATATACCGACCATAAAAGAGTTGGTTGATGGATTGATAGATGGCAAATAAGTTATTTGTGGAAATATTTGTCTATTTTACCAAATATATTTTCAGGCTCCTCCATTCTTCCTTTTCCACTTTCACCACATGCCAAACTTCCATCACATGAATCAATCACAATCACTCCATCAGATTTTATTTGCTTTAAATTTCTTTGAAAGGCCAAACTATTATACATTTCCGTATTCATTGCAGGGGCAATCATGATTTGTTTATTACTACCCATCAACATAGTTGAAAGTAAATCATCGGCAATTCCATTGGCAAGTTTTCCAATTATATTTGCTGTTGCTGGCACCACAACTATTAAATCCGCCCATCTGGATAAATCTATGTGCACTATTTTATTAGTTGTATCATCAAAAGTTTTTGTCCTCACAAAATTTCCCGAAATACTTGAAAATAATTGAGGGTTAATAAGTTTTGTTGCATTTTCCGTCATTATAACTTGTATATCATAATCGTTTTTTTTTAACAACCTAATTAATGATAATGTTTTGTATATGGCAACACCTCCACAAACTCCTACTAAAATATTTTTATTTGCCATTTTAAGTATCTCCTATATTGAGTATATTGCATATAAGAGTTTTGTCAAGTACTAAAAAAATAAATTTATTTTAAAAAGGTACTTGCCAAAATAAAAACATAGTGTATAATTTGAATATATAATGAGTGTCGATTATAGTTGTTATTTTAACTATATATCCATTAAATAAAATAGGATTGGAGGTAAAATAATGTCTAAATCTGTTTTTATCTGCTCTCAATGTGGATCTACTCTTAAAAAATGGGCTGGGCAATGTCCTGATTGTGGAGCATGGAATAGTGTCACGGAAGAAAAAGAAGAAGGTGGTCTAATAACACACAATGAGGCCACGGGAAAAGTTAATAAATCTGATGGTAAAATTATATCTTTCGAAACCCTTGATAGCGAAATTAAAGATACTCCACGAATAATAATTGGTATCAGTGAATTAGACAGAGTATTGGGCGGAGGATTGGTAAAAGGCTCCGCTGTGCTAATTGGTGGTGATCCAGGCATTGGAAAATCAACTCTTTTATTGCAAGCAATCTGTTCTTTAGCGAGTAAAGGTGTTGCATGCATGTATATTTCTGGTGAAGAAAGCACAAATCAAGTTAGAATAAGGGCTGATAGACTTGGACTTAAAAAAAGTCCTGTTAAATTAGCCTCCGCCACATCAGTTATTGATATTTTAAAGAGTATTGAAAAGGAAAATCCAAGTGTGGTTGTGATTGATTCCATACAAACCATATTTACACCTGATATTTCTGCATCTCCAGGTTCTATATCGCAGGTAAGAACTTGTGCAAATGAGTTGGTAACACTTGCTAAAAATCGAAATATTACAATGCTTATCGTGTCTCATGTGAATAAAGATGGACAAATTGCTGGTCCAAAAGTATTGGAACATTTAGTGGATACGGTGCTTTATTTTGAAGGTGATAAAGATTATCAATTTAGAATTATACGAAGTATTAAAAATAGATTTGGGGCAGCAAATGAGGTTGGTATTTTTGATATGAGTGATAGTGGATTGATTGAAATTACTAATCCCAGTGAATTATTTTTATCATCACGACAAGATTTAATTAGTGGGAGTGTTGTGTTTGGTGGCATTGAAGGTACAAGACCACTTTTTGCCGAAATACAGGCCTTAATAACACCCTCCTATATACCAGTTCCGCATAGAACAGCAACGGGTTACGATTTTAACAGATTGTCTATGATAATTGCAGTGCTTACATCCCGTTATGGATTAAAAATTTACGATAAAGAAGTGTATTTGAATGTGGTGGGAGGCTTAAAAATTAACGAGCCTGCAGCAGATTTAGCCATTGCATTGGCATTGATTTCGGCCTTTCAAGACAAACCTGTAAAAAAAGATATACTGGTGGTGGGGGAAATTGGATTATCAGGTGAAATTCGCATGATTTCACAAGTTGAAAGTAGATTAAAGGAGGCTGAAAAATTAGGTTTTAAAAAAGCAATTGTACCGGAAGGTATTCAAAATATAAAACAATTTAAAAAAGAAAAATATAAATTGGAAATTATAACCATAAAACATATAAGAGATGTTGGAAAAATATTTAGTTAACATTACTATATTTTTATAAATATAATACTATAATTTTTTGCAATATTAAAAATAATGTTTATAATTCGTATTATGAAAAAGTTGAAAAATATAAATACATTCGACTTACTTGATAAGTGTTTTTTAAAAAATACAAGTGAGAAAGAAAGGGGGGTATTATTTCTTCATTAACGTTCAACAAAACTAAAAATATGTCAAAAAAAGAAAATAATAACGATGATTTGTTTCTAAATTCTCCTAATATTCTCACTTTAAGTAATAAAAATATATCTTCAAAAGACAGAAAAGATATTTTTTTACAAAAATTGAAAACTAAAAATGGTTATAAAAGATATTTGGGTTCAACATTAAGGTATGCTGGTGGTAAATCTCTCGCGGTTGGTAAAATATTAGAATATATACCTGATAATATAAAACGAGTTATGAGTCCATTTATTGGTGGAGGAAGTGTTGAAATCGCTATTGCGAGAGAGTTGGGTGTTGAGGTAATTGGCTACGATATTTTTGAATTACTTGTAAATTTTTGGAAAATGCAAACAGAACAACCGCAAAAATTATATGAAAATTTAAGTAAAATGCAGAATACAAAGGAGGAATACGAAAATACAAAAAATAAAATAAAAGAAATTTGGAATAAAAATGATGGACTTTTGAAAAATGCTTATACCCAATTAGAATTGGCAACATTATATTATTTTAATCATAATTTAAGTTATGGTCCTGGTTTTTTAGGTTGGATGTCATCGATATATACAAATACTCAAAAATACAATTCAATGTTAGAAAAGGTTAAAAATTTTAATGTTCCAAATTTGCAAGTATATAACGAAACTTTTGAAACTACGATACCAAAACACAATGGAGATTTTTTATATCTTGATCCGCCTTATTTTTTAGAGGGGGATAGTAAAATGTTTAGGGGTATTTATCCTATGCGTAATTTTCCTGTTCATCATAATGGTTTTAAGCACGATATTTTGGCAAATTTATTAAAACAACATAAAGGAGGTTTTATCCTATCCTACAATGATTGTTCTTGGATTCGTGAGGCTTATAAAGATTTCAAAATTATTGAAGTTAAGTGGCAATATACATTAGGGCAGGGTGAAACAAGAATAGGCAAAAACAGATTGGAAAGGGATTATGATAAAGATAACATTAAACATTCCCACGAATTATTGATTTTGGGGGAGATATGAAAATAAAGGAAGTTAAAACTGCCTTTAAAATTGCTGATGTGGAGTATATTAAAGGTTTCACTAAATTAAACTTCAATTATGTTGATAATTTAATAGATGAGAATGGCGATAACTGTCACAAGATATATTAAGGAGAAATTTTAGCAGGGTCTATATTATTGTTGTGAATGGTGAGATTAAAAAGATTGGAGCATCGCAGGATAAGGGCGGTATTAAAGGAACTTTGCAAATATACCAAGATGGTGGAATAAAAGGACGACCGAGCATAAGAAGTTATGGAATATGGTATTTTTTATATCACACAATTTTACAAGGTAAGAAAATTGAATTTTATATGATATATCATGACGATTTTGAAATGAAAATAAAAGGTTTGTTTGGTTATCACGAAATAAAAAATGCCAATGTTAGTTGCAAACTGATTGAGGAATGTTGTATTGCTGATTATTTATCAAGAGAAAACGGAAAATATCCAGAATGGAATGTGCAAGAACAAGGAGCAGATTGGTCAGAGGAAATTAAACAAAATCATAGCGACATTACAAAAAAGAGTTTAAATAGTAATTCAAAGAGAAAAAAAATAAAAATGTAGTTATATTCATTATTTTATTATTCCATCCGTTACCACTATCAATCGTCATTCCGTCTTCACAAAAATGACGAATGATAGTGTGTTTTACGAAAAATAACGAAATTTAAAATTCTATTTTAAAATATATTACAACAACCATTCAACTTCTCCTTAACCTTCTCAGCATTCTCAATAATTGGCATTAGTGAATTAGATAGGGTATTGGGTGGAAGGTTGTAAAAAAAAAGATCTGCTGCGTTGATAGGCAACGATATTCAGGCATTGAAAAAACATATAAGAGATGTTGAAAAAATATTTAGTTAACTTTTTTATTTTTTCTTCTTTCCGTTTCTTTTTCTACTCGTTATTTTGCTTTTTATTCCATTAAAAATCTTTTTTTTGATATTATCAATATTGTCTATTAATTTTATCTCTTCTTTAATTTCCTTATTTAAAAATGGATTAAATATTGAGAATATTGTATTTTTATAATTTATTCCTTCTTTTTCAAGTCCAATTGGTTGTCCCTTCAATAATTTTTCCACTTGTTCTTTATCAAGAGTTTCATATTTTAATAATCCTTCGGCCAATATCTTTAAGTCTTTTTGTTTGTTTTTTAGGATTTCAGTTGCTTTTGCCTTTTGAATTTCAATAATACTTCTAATTTCACTATCAATCAAATTTAAAATTTCTTGCGATGCTGGTTCTGGTGCAAATTTATTGTCATCTTTTAATTTTCTGTCGTAATTTACTGGTCCTAATTTTTCACTAAAACCATATACGGCAACCATTCTTTGTGCCATATACGTCGCATATTTAATATCGCTACTTGCTCCACCAGTTACCATATCTCCACCCCATATAATTTCTTCAGCCGCTCTGCCACCAAATGCCACCGCAATATCTTCCAACATTTGTATTTTTCTTTCATACATTTTATCGTCTTCTGGCAAAAATGATGTTACACCACCGGCATGCCCCCTTGGTATAATTGTAATTTTATGTATTGGATCTACATTTTTTAAATTCATTGCAACAATTGCATGTCCTGCCTCATGGTATGCTGTTAATTTTCTATCCTCCGGTTTAATTACTCTATTCTTTTTACTTAAACCCATTCTAATCTTATCAATCGCTTCTTCCACCGAATCCATTGTTACTTTTTTCTTATTATATCTTGCAGCCAATAAAGCGGATTCATTTAACAAGTTGGCCAAATCAGCACCAGAAAAACCAGGTGTAGCCTTTGCTACGATACTTAAATCTACATCTGTCGCAATTTGTATTTTTTTTGCATGCACATTCAAAATTTCCTGCCTACCTTTGTAATCTGGCATAGAAACATAAACTTGTCTATCAAACCTACCTGGTCTAAGTAATGCTTTGTCCAATACATCAGATCTATTAGTGGCAGCAATTATAATAATTCCTTCATTACCATCAAATCCATCCATTTCAACCAATAACTGATTTAAAGTTTGTTCTCGCTCATCATTTCCGCCTCCATAACCAGCCCCTCTGTGTCGTCCCACAGCATCGATTTCATCAATAAAAATTAAACAAGGAGCATGTTGTTTTGCTTCTTCAAACATATCTCTAACCCTGCTGGCACCAACACCCACAAACATTTCCACAAAATCACTACCAGAAATGAAAAAAAATGGCACATCCGCTTCTCCAGCCACAGCCTTTGCAAGCAATGTTTTTCCGGTTCCAGGTTCACCAATCAATAAACAACCTCTTGGAATTTTTGCCCCAATTTTTGTGTATTTATCAGGATTTTTCAAAAAATCAACCAATTCAACCAATTCTTCTTTTACTTCATCTATACCGGCCACATCCTTAAAAGTTATCTTGCCCTTAGTTTGCACTAATTTTGCCTTTGATTTTCCAAATGAAAATGGATTACCCTTGCCACCGCCAGATCCTTTCATAAAATAAAACCACAAAAAAATCATAACTATAAATGGCAACCAATTCAAAACAACTTCAAGAATTTTTTCTTTACCGCTCACAAGTGGTAGAATCTTTAATTCTACATCCTTATCTCTCAAGTCCTTTATCATTTCGGGATAATATGTTGCCAAAGTATAGAATTTGGTGCCATTCTTCAATTCACCCTTTATTTCGTTTGATTTTAACTCAATTTTGCTAACTTCCTTATTATCAACTTTTTTCAAAAAATCAGTAAATGAAATTTCGTTTTTATCTGTTTTATTTTCAATCTTATCCAAGTGGTTTGAACCATAAATCAATAGAGCGATTATCACTGCCCACAATATAAAATTTTTTTTGCCATTCTTCATGGTTCAATAGTATTGGATATATTTTTTTTTGCAAATATTTATTTTATAATATATTATTTAAATATGACATTCAAAACACCACATGAAAATTTAAAAACAGCAAAAGGCAGAAAAGTGTCGTCCACCAATTGGTTGCAACGACATATTAATGATAAATTTGTAATTTTAGCCACTAAAAATGGGTATCGTTCAAGGGCAAGTTTCAAAATTTTAGAAATTGATGATAAATTTAAAATCTTCAAAAAAGATCAAAAAGTATTGGATTTGGGTTCCACTCCTGGAGGTTGGAGTCAAGTTATCGTAAAAAAAGTTGGATTAAACAATGTAATTGCGCTTGATATATTGGAGATGGAAGAGTTGAGGGGTGTGAAATTCATACAATCTGATTTTTTGCTACCAAATGCTACGGAGAAAATAGGGACTGATTTTGATGTGGTAATGAGCGATATGGCGGCAAATACAACGGGCAATAAGGGGATAGATCATTTACGAACCATGAATTTAGTTGAAAAAGCCTTTGAATTTGCGATTACGGTTTTAAAAAAAGATGGTGTTTTTATAACAAAAATATTTCAAGGCGCAGGAGAACCTGAATTTTTTAATGGTTTAAAAAAATATTTTACGGGTGTAAAACATTTTAAGCCAGAATCATCGAGGAAAGAAAGTGTAGAAATCTATATCGTAGCCCAAGGATTTAAAAAGTAAACTCATAACTTTGTTTTAACTTCACAATTATCTACATTCATTTATTATTACAATGCTTTTCTCCTTTGCAATATAATAACTTCTTTGAAACTTTTTTTGCATATTAAAAAAAAAGTTATATAACAAATTTATAATTAATAAATATTATAATGCAAGAATATATTGAAGTTATTGGTGCAAAGCAAAATAACTTAAAAAACATAAATATAAAGTTACCGAAAAATAAATTAATCGTAATCACTGGTGTCTCGGGTTCTGGAAAATCTTCACTTGCATTTGATACAATTTATGCCGAAGGGCGAAGAAGGTATATAGAATCTCTATCCACCTATGCTAGACAATTTATGGATGTGCAATCAAAACCTGAAGTGGAGAGCATAACCGGTTTATCACCTGCAATTGCAATTGACCAAAAAGTTATTGGTAAAAATCCTCGTTCCACTGTTGGAACTATTACTGAAATTTATGATTATTTAAGAATTTTGTTTGCAAGAATTGGTGTTCCATTTTCTCCTGTTACTGGAAAACCTTTGCAAAGCCAAAAACCAGAGGACATGATAAAATCAATTATGCTTATGCCAGAAGGAACAAAAATAAATATTCTTGCTCCAGTAATTAAAAATTCAAGCGGAGAACATAGAAAAGAACTTATAAAAATACGAAAACAAGGATACACAAAAATCAAGGTTGATGATAAAATTTTAGATATCACAAATTCTTTGCCAAAATTAGATAAAGGCACAAAACATAACATTGAAATTCTTTTATCAACTATGACAATTAATAATGAGGCACAGGAAAATTTATTGGAAAAAATAAAAGTAGGTTTGGAAAGTTCTGAAAATATGATATATGTTGAAATTGTTGATATTCCAAAAAAGAAAAAAGTTTTATTATTTAGCAAAGAATATGAAAAAGGAGATATAGTAAAATTCTCACGAAAATATGCTTGTCCTGACACTGGACTCGTCATCGATAGTATTGAACCGAAAATGTTTTCCTTTAACAATCCATTTGGTGCTTGCACAAAATGTGATGGATTAGGAACCGAAAGTTATTTTAATCCTGAACTTATCATAATGGATAAAAATTTAACCATTAGAGAAGATGTAATTGACCCATTTAAAATTGATAAAAATAAAAAAAATTACTTAAAAATGTTAACTGAATTGGGTAAAATTTATGATTTTGATATTGACACTCCATATCACAAATTAAATGATAAGGCAAAGGAAGTTATTTTGTATGGTGCCGATAATGAAGTAGAAATAAATCAGGAATCAGTATTAACGACTTCAAGAGTAAAAGTAAGATATAGTGGCATCATAAATCTGTTGGAAGAACAATATGCAAAAAATAAAGATGAAATGTTGAGGGACGAAATATCGAAATATACATCTTTAAGGCCATGTAGTCATTGTCATGGATATAGGTTAAATGAAGAGGCTTTGAGTATTAAAATTAATAATAAACATGTTGGTGAGGTATGCGAATTATCAATAGGCAAGGCAATTGATTTTTTTAAAGATTTAAATAACCATTTAAACGAAAGTGAAAAGATAATTGCCAATAAAGTTGTGGGCGAAATTATTGATAGACTGCAATTTTTATCGAATGTTGGTATAGATTATTTAACGCTAAATAGAGAAAGTGGCACTCTATCAGGTGGTGAAAGTCAAAGAATTAGATTGGCCACACAAATTTCAACCGGTTTATCTGGCGTGTTATATGTATTGGACGAGCCTTCAATTGGTTTGCACCAAAGTGATAATCAAAAACTTATCAAAACCTTAAAACATTTAAGAGATTTGGGAAATACAGTTATTGTGGTTGAACATGATGAAGAAACTATGATGGAGGCGGATTGGTTGGTGGATATTGGACCTGGAGCAGGAAGTAATGGTGGTTATGTAATAGCAGAAGGAACACCGCAAGAAGTTTTGAATAATCCAAATAGTATTACTGGTGCGTTTTTAAAAGGTGAAAAATCCATACCAATTCCTCCATATAGAAGAAAATGGGACAGGAAAAAATCTATAAAAATCATGAATGCAAGAGGTCATAATTTGAAAAATATTAATGCAGTATTTCCAACTGGTATATTTTGTTCAGTAAGTGGTGTATCTGGTGGAGGAAAATCAACACTTGTATTGCATACATTATATAAAATACTTGCAAGAGTTAAGAATGGAACAAAAGTTACTCCAGAATTATATGATAGTATTACTGGAATTGATGCAATTGATAAAATAATACAAATCGATCAATCTCCAATTGGTAGAACTCCCAGGAGTAATCCATGCACTTATATTGGAGCATTTACAATGATTAGAGATTTATTTGTTGGAACGGAAGAGGCGGTGGCAAGAGATTACAGAACGAATCGTTTTTCATTTAATGTAAAGGGTGGTAGATGTGAAAATTGTCAGGGTGATGGAGCAATTAAAGTTGAAATGAATTTTTTGCCAGATGTGTATGTACTTTGTCCCATATGCAATGGAAAAAGGTATAACAATGAAACGTTGGAAATTGAATTTAATGGCAAAAACATTGCCGATGTATTAAATATGACGGTTGATGAGACCTGTAGTTTTTTTAAGGATATTCCAATGATTTATGAGAAATTTAAAGCCTTGAAAGATGTAGGACTTGGTTATATAAAAATAGGACAATCAGCAACAACTTTATCAGGTGGTGAGGCTCAAAGAATTAAATTAGCAAGAGAATTGGGGAAAAAAGATACTGGTAATACCATATATATACTTGATGAACCCACGACTGGATTACATAGCAATGACATAAGAAAATTGTTAAGCGTATTACATAAATTGGTGGAACAGGGTAATACAATTATTGTGATAGAACATAATTTGGATGTAATTAAAACGAGTGATTGGATTATTGATATTGGACCATTTGGGGGTGAAAAAGGTGGATATATAGTGGCAGAAGGAACACCAGAAGATATTGTGGAAAATGAAGAAAGTTTAACGGGAAAATATTTAAAAAGTGTGTTAAAAAAGGGCATGATAGATAAAGTTGTGGTGGAAAATGATGAAAATTGATGGGAGAGAATATTGAATGGAGAAAATGAATATTTTTTGCCATATTTCTCTTTTATTTTTTTTATTTCAATAATCGCTCAGTAAACGAAACAAGATTTGTCACATTTTTTTTGACCGACCAAAATTAAAAAGATGATTTTCCACAGAAGATTTTAAAACATATATTTCATATTTAAACTAACACTATGTACTTTCACCTTTTCCGTAAAACTACTATTGATGCTATCATTAAGAAAATTTTCTATAAAATCATAGACTCCTGCATATTGTATGCTTTCAATCAGGCTTCCATCTTGTTTGTTCGCTTCTTCATCAAGTATTATAGTATAAAGAATATACACAATATTATTATTTACTATTCTTCTTTCTAAATATCTGGCATCAGTAACATCAATAGGCGTTACAAAGAAAGAAAAAAGAAGATTACAAGATGCATCATCTGATTCGCACAGATTAGTAAAATACAAAAGAGAGTCATCTATCGTCTTATATATAAAAATAATATTCTCAATATTAAACGACATTCTATATATATTTTCAATAAGCGACTTCTTCCAACTTAAAAGTAGTTTATCCGCAAATAACGTAGCCGCTTTATGCACATCTCCCTCTATAGATTCTCTTGATATTCCTAAAATTTCCGTAATTGTTGTGTTTATCTTACCCATGTCCATATAACTATACTCAAGTCCAATACTAAAATTTTCGTCGATTTCGTAATTGATACCAGCGCCTATTCCATAAGCAAAGTTAGTTTTTTTAAATGTTTTACCTCCAAAGTTTCTTGATAGTTGAGATGCTCCTGCTTTAAGATTAAAGTATGGAGTAAATGATGTGGTATTTTTAAATTGATATCCCACTATACCCATATAGCTATTGGAATTAACTTTTTTAACTTTGTTATTAAGGTTAACCTCCGCACCAAGAATGAATGCTTCGTCAATTTCTAATCCCGCCGATATATTGATGCCACCCAATCTATTATTGTTGGATTTTGTTTTGTCTTTGATGTCGGCATTAATGTTACCACCTACTTTTATATATGGAGATATCAATAGGTCGTCATCCTCAAAACTCGTTGCATTCGCCCCACTAAGAGAGAGAGAGAGAGAGAGAGAGAGAGAATACTAATGTAGGCCAAAAGGCGCGTCTTTTTCCTTTTATTATTATCATAAATAATATTATTATAATTCACAATACAATCATAACACAAAAAATAGTTAAAGTAAAGAAAAATCGTAAAAATAAATTCATAATTAATGAATTTAATAATTAGATATTATTAAGATATTATTATCCATTAAAAAATTTTGTCAAAAAAAACACTACTCTTTCGAGTAGTGTTTTAATAGAATGCTTCCGCAGAGAATTACTTATGTTCTCTCCTAAGAGTCTATTACTCTTATATGATT